>JBDSIP010000307.1:0-4145 GCA_039917915.1 Thermoflexales bacterium | reverse complement strand
TGCTCCGCGCGCCGCCCGAAGTGGTTTTCCGTGATTGACACTCCCCGGCTTCGCCGGGGAGTGTCAATCACGATAATCCGCTTTATTGGCGATCGATTAGTCGTGCTTGCCTTTGCCGCCAATCTTGATCATCCGGTCGACGGCCTGAAAGGCTTTGACCCGGATCTCCTCAGGCACGTCGATGACGTAGCGTGTCATTTGCAGGGCCAGCAGGGTGTCTTGCAGGGTGATTTCGTTCATGTGCGGGCAGCGCACACTGCACATCCGGAGCATGTCCTTGTCCGGGTTGGCACCCATGATGTTGTCGGCCATGCTGCACTCGGTGAGCAGAAGATAGCGCGGGGCCTTGCTGTCGGCGACATATTTCATCATCGCGGTGGTGCTGCCGCTGTAGTCGGAGGCGGCCACGACCTCGGGTGAGCACTCGGGGTGGGCGAGGATGAGCACATCCGGGAACTGGGCCCGCACGTCGTCGATGTCCTGGATGGTGAACTTCTCGTGCACCTCGCAGCGGCCGTGCCAGCCGATCATGTCGTATTCGAGGTTGGGATCCATGTCGGCCGCGGCCTTGGGCGCGCTGCTCGGGAAGATGATCTTCTTGCCGGTCTCGCGGGCGATGTTGCGGGCGAGATACTCATCGGGTAGGAAGATGATCCGTTGGGCGCCGAGCGAGGCAACGACCTCGGCCGCGTTGCCGCTGGTGCAGCAGATGTCGGTCTCGGCCTTGACGTCGGCATACGTATTGACGTAGGTGACGACCGGCACGCCGGGGTACTTAGCCTTGAGCTTGCGCACGTCGTCGGCGGTGATCGCCGACGCGAGCGAACAGCCGGCCACCCGGGCGGGGAGCAGGACGGTCCGGCTTGGATTCAAGATCTTGGCCGTCTCGGCCATGAAGCGCACCCCGCAGAAAACGATGATGTCGGCGTCCGAGACGGCTGCCTTGCGGCTGAGCTCGAGCGAGTCGCCGACGAAATCGGGGATGCTGTGGAAGAGGGCCGGCTCCATATAGTTGTGGCCAAGGATGACAGCATTGCGCTCTTTCTTGAGCGCGTTGATCTGGGCGGCGATCCTGGCCTTGTAGAACAGCTCGGCGTCCGGGACGACGTCGTGCAGCTTGCGCTTGAGCGCTTGATACATCTCGTCGTGACTGGTGATTGTGGAGGTGTCGGTTGGCATGGGAAGCGGCCCTCAGCCGCGCAGGGGCGCCGGATCGCTCAGCCAGAGCGAGATATCCAGGGCCTTGACCGAATGGGTGACGGAGCCGGTGGAGATGAAGTCGACCCCGGTGGCGGCGATGGCGCCAACGCTGTCGAGGGTGACGTTGCCGCTGGCTTCGAGCGGCACGCGGCCGTTCGTGAGCTTGACGGCCTCGCCTATCTGGGCCGGGCTCATGTTGTCGAGCATGACCCGATCGACGTTCAGGGTGAGCGCCTCGCGCAGTTCATCGAAGTTGCGGGTCTCGACCTCGATCGGGAGATGGCGCGAGTCGCCGGCCCGCACGCGCGCAACGGCCTGAGTGATGCTGCCGCCGCAGGCCGCGATGTGGTTGTTTTTGATCAGGACCATGTCGTACAGCCCGATCCGGTGGTTGGTCCCCCCGCCGGTGGCGAAGGCGGCCTTGTCCAACGTTCGGAGCCCGGGCACGGTCTTGCGCGTGTCGAGGATCTTCGCCTTGCCGCCCGCGGCCGCGATCGCGGCGGTGTAGGCCCGCGCGGCCGTAGCGATCCCGCTCATGCGCTGGAGCAGGTTGAGGGCCGTGCGCTCGCCCGAGAGCAGGGCCCGGGCAGGGCCGCGCACGGTGGCCAGAGTCTGGCCCGGGGTCACGCCGGCGCCGTCGGCGACCAGGCGGGTGACGACACAGCGAGGGTCGAGCAGGCTGAAGGCGAGCGCGGCGACATCCAGCCCGGCCAGCACGCCAGATGCCCTGGCGACGAAGCGGCCGTCCATGCCCAGCTCGGCTGCCACAGTGTGAAGGGTGGTCACATCGCCGTCGCCGATGTCCTCTTCCAGCGCGCGCCGGACGATGGCGACGATCTCGGGGGTGAGTGCGATCATCGCGCTGATTGTACTGTTCAGAGAACGCTATCCCCCAGCGTAGCTGGGGGATAGCGTTCTCTGAGAAAAAACTGATCGACTTGACAAACGCGGGAAAACCCGTAGTATCTGCGCTTCACAATCGAATAGCAGAACGTCTTCGGACGAAATCGCACTCTTATCCAGAGAGGTGGAGGGAACGGCCCTTTGAAACCTCGGCAACCTGAACGGCTCTTCACAGCCAACAAGGTGCCAAATCCGTCAGTGGCGCCTTGAGGCGCGTCGAACTGGGAGATGAGAGAAGGCCATGGCAAACCTGTCAATCGCCCTCTCACACATTGTGCGCGAGGGCGATTTGCTTTTCGGGCTGTCAACAGGAAGCCATGTCCAAGTCACTCAACACCCGCCTGATCCACGCCGGTGAGCATGCGCCCGCCGCGCAGGGCTTTACGCCGACCTCGCTGCCGGTGCACGCCAGCGCGACGTTCTTCTACCCGACCCTCGACGCGCTTGAAGCTGCGTTTGAGAAGGGCGGCGAGAACGTCACCTATGCCCGGCACGGCAACCCGACGACCAATGCGTTTGAAACCCTGATGGCCGACATCGAAGGCGGGCGCGGAGCTGTAGCCTGCGGCTCGGGGATGTCAGCGATTTATCTGGCCCTGCTGGCTGCCGCCACCCCGCGGGGCGGGCTCGAACCGCAGCCGCGGCGGATCCTGGTCTCGCGCGATCTGTATGGCGCGACCCACAAGCTGCTCCAGGTGTTCTTCGCCGCGCAAGGGGTCGAGGTGCGAACCTGCGACCTGACGAACGTGGACGAGGCTGAGGCGCAGGTCGCCGCGTTCGACCCCGAGGTTGTGCTGGTCGAGGCGCTCTCGAACCCATTGCTGCGGGTGGCCGACATTGCCGCGCTGGCGGAGATCGCCCACGAGGTTGATGCGCGGCTGATCGTCGACGCGACGATGGCCACCCCGATCCTCATTCAGCCCCTGGCCCTGGCCGCCGACCTCGTGGTGCACAGCGCGACGAAATATCTGTCCGGTCACGGCGACGCGGTGGGCGGGGTGCTGGTGGCAAGGGCGAGCCTGCTCTCCGACACGGCCCGGCGGTATGGCATCCTGATGGGCACGCTGCTCGGCCCGTTCGAGGCCAAGCTCATCATGCGCGGAGCCAAGACACTCGACCTGCGCGTGCGCCGGCAATGCGAGAGCGCGCTCGCCATCGCGACCGCCCTGGCCGGCCATCCAAAGGTTGCCCGGGTGCATTACCCCGGTCTGGAGAGTCATCCCCAGCACGCGCTGGCGGCGCGCCAGTTTGGCGGACGATTTGGCGGGATATTGTCGATCGCGCTGGCCGATGACAGCCGCGCGGCGGCTGGCGCTTTCATGGACCGGCTGACTCTTGCCCTGCCCGCCACCAGCCTGGGCGATATCTATACACTGGTCACTTATCCGCCGGTCTCGTCGCACCGCGACGTGAGCGCCGAGACCCGCCGGGCCCAGGACATCACCGACGGATTGGTTCGCTTTTCGATCGGCATCGAGGATACCAGGGACATTCTGGAAGACATTCTTCAGGCGCTGGGGTAGGGCTCAGATCCAACCAATCCCCGCACCCCACACTCACTCAAGAGGAGAAATATCATGAGCGCGACTTCGACTTCCGTTTCCAGTTCTGTGGATAGTTGCGACGACGGCATCCCGTATCCCATCGTCGCCGTGAACCGGGGCATCATCGTCGGCGGGGTGCTGCTGGCGCTGTGTACCAATCAGCCGCTGATCACGACGCTGATCCTGGCCCTCCTGCTGCCGGCGGCGCTGTTCGGCCGGCGGGCCAGCCCGATCTTCCAGATCGGGTCTGTCCTTCTCCGGGAGGTCATCGCCCACGCGCCAAAGGAAGATCAGCGCGTACAACGCTTCAATAACATCATCGCGGTCGTCATGCTGGGCGCGGCCCAAATCGCATTCGTCCTTGGCGCGGCCTGGCTGGGCTGGGTGTTTGCGGTGGCGGTGGCCTTCGCCGCGCTGGTTGCGTTGTGCGGCTTCTGCGTGGGTTGCTTCCTCTATTTCCAGTTCCGGGTCAACCGCTCGCGCCTGTTCCGCGCCGGC
>JBDSIP010000306.1:0-9745 GCA_039917915.1 Thermoflexales bacterium | reverse complement strand
GGGTCGATCGCAGCTTTCGCGACGCCCGAGCGTCGTCGGTGATGGCGCCGACCACCGACGTGCTGTATGACTTTATCGGCAAGGCCGTGTGCGGCATGCCCTTGTTCTAGGATCGTTGGATATTTGGCGGCGGGCCTCCGGGCCCGTCGCGTTCGACAGGAAGACACGTGGGAACACAAGTTGATGAGTTGATCGGTCTGCTCCAGCGCTCGCTCGGTCAGACGCTGCAAATTCTGTCCGCGCTGCGCGACGCTGAGTTGGACGACCCCTCGGATCACATCTGCGCGATGGGGGGCGGCGTGCAAGACCTTCTGGCGCACAACGTAGACCACGAGCGAATGCACGCGGGACAGGTGTATACCGCCCGGTATAACCAGAAGCAGATGCAGTTCAGCCGGGTCGATCGCATGGCCGCCGAAACCCTCCGGGCGCGGGCCGAACTGATGGCCTCCCTGATCGGACTGCCGGATGTGGCGCTTGACGCGCCGATGGCCGAGGACGCCTGGACGATCCGCCAGATGATTGAGCACACGGTCTACTGGGAGCGCCACTCGATGGACGAGGTGGCCCGAACCACCCTGCGCGGGCGCCTGCCCGAGATCGAGGCCATTGAGGTGCGCGATCCGGTGTATGGCGTATTGCCATTGGCGGGATAGACAAGCGCGCCCGTCGATCACGGAGGACATGGATGCTGCGGATGACACGGATGGGCTCGATTATGACGGCGCGAGCCCTTCCGTGGAATCTGACTTCTCCGTGTCCTCCGTGATTCAGACGGGGGTGCCAATGCGGAAAACCACGCGGCACTTGCGCGAACGCACTTTGTACGCATCATCGGCAGACTGTCAGCCGCCGGCGCCAGCGGCGCGATCGAGTACTTCGCGCAGGCGGTGGACGCCGCCGGCAACGTGGCGACCGCCCTGGACTACGGAAATCCGTTTCGCATCGCCGCGCGGCTGACTTATCTCCCGGCAGCAGCGAGGTAGCGGGTGGGCGAGAAGTCCCCGCCGGCATTGGAGATTTCGACTTTCCGTTGTAGGCGCAGGCTTCAGCCTGCGCCAGCCATAGGGTTGAGGGTGTATTGCGCCGGCTGAAGCCCGCGCTTACAACGGATCCCCTTTCTGATTTCGCTCGGTCCGCATCTGGCGAAGGGTCGCGGAGCCGAGGCCTTCCACGCGGTCGCGGTGTTCGCGCGACCAACGCAGCATCTCGAGGTCCTCTTCGCTGTAGTTGGTCTGATCGTGCCGGGATGCGGGCCGGACAATCAGGTGGTCAAACAGAATCACCCGAATGTCGTGATCGGTCAATTCGAAGGGCAGATATGTCAGATGGTAGACGTTGGTACCCTGATCGAGCAGCGGTGGCAACACCTCGGACACCCGCAACTGGTCGTAGCTGATGGCGAGGTCGGCCCTTTCTGGGCCGTACGGAAAACTCAACGCGCGGATAGCGGCCCGATCCAAACGGGCGTCCGCGCTGTTCGACAGCGCGATCAATTCATCGACGGCCGATACCGGGGACATGCCGAACAACAGCAACCGGTCGCCAGCGGGAGTCAGCTCGACAAGACGCTCATCGAGCGATTCGAGCAGTTCGAGCACGGGCGCCGCAAGACCGGCACTTCGGAATCCGCCATACAGGCGGGCGCGAACGCCGCATCCTGCGTATAACTCTGCCAGTGTCTCACTGGCAAGCAAGGCATGGCAGGCCCGCAGCCCATGGGTGATGTAGGCCTCGCCGCGGGAGAACGCGGACGGCGGGAGCAACGGACACAGCACGGTTTCGAGTCCGTGGTCGAACAGCCGGGCAAGCATGTCGTGCAGGCCGGCGCCAGCAATGTCGATATAACGTTTTGCGTTGACCTGTTCGCCGCCCGATCGCAGCAAGACGAATCGGCGCGTGCCGTCGCCCGGGGCGACGACCGATACATGAGCGGCGGAGACCGCCTCGCGCAGCCGGGCCACGTCGAGCGACAACCATTCTGCGAGCGTTGGCGTGATTTGGCCGGGGTCGGACGATCGCAGGCCCAGCAACGCTTCGAACGGGTTTTTAGGCGCGTGCGGTTCCATCCTATTTCGCCTGCAGCGCGGCCAGCACGGCGGCTTCGACCACTCGGACGGGGCTGTAGAGCTGTTTGCCGATCCACAGTTCGGGTCGTAGATCGGCGTAATGGGCTTCGATCCAGGCTTGACCGCGGTGCTGCGCCTCGCGGGTTCCGGGAAGCTGCGAGGGGATCAGGCTCAGGATGGCGTAGGCAGTCTCTTCAGCGCTGCCGGTCCATAGCCCCCATGAGCCATCCGCGCGCTGTTGGGACAGGAGCCAACCGATGCTTGGGGTGATCTCGGATTGAACGCCAGGATCCGGATGTAAATTGAGCGCCCGGATGGCGCAATAGACCGCGTAGAAAGGGCTGGCGTGCCATTTGTCCAGCCACGATCCATCGGGTCTGCGCGACGCCAAAAGAAACGCCGTGGCCTTCGCCATCTGGCTCGAATAACGATCTGCCATGTTCGCCATCACGAAGGATTCCAGCACATGGGCATTTGAGCTGATCGAGGCGTTACGCTCATTCGGGAACACCACGAAACAAGACGCCGATTCAAAGCGCAGCAAAACTGAAGGATCGATGGCCCGGCCGGCCAATGCCAACGCCAGCAAGATCAGGCTGGTGTCGTCAGATTCCTGAAGACAGTATTCTTCGGACGCCCAGGAGTTCCCGCGAATGGGATCCCGGATGCCTTCCAACCGGGATAGGAGCTGACTTCCTGCGGGAGAATCAGCCAGTCCGGGATCGGCAGAAAGGAGAAAGTGCAGCGACCAGGATGCCTCAAATGCATCTATCGCAAAAACGTTAGGCACCCCTCCATCGTGGCGCGCCTGCAGATTACGCAGCCAAATCGCGCTCTGCTCGTTCCAAAGGAAATGCTGCAAAACGGCGGCCGTGGATGCGGGCGAGTGACCGTAATGCCCGTGCGGCGAGCGCAGCCCTGGCAGCAGATCGGGGCTGAGGCTTCCAACCAGCGCTTCCAGCGAGTAGACGAGCGACGAGTGACCGTGAGCAAGCGCGGTCCCACCAGAGCGAACGAGCTTGGCCTGCATCATGTCAATCACGTCGCCATAGTTGGGGATTTCAAGCCGAATCCCGAGCTTGCTGAGCGACTGCACGAGGGTCGGCAACTGGACTTCGAAGCCCACGCTTTCGTAAGTGCCAACTTGCCAACCCGCGAGGCTGTCACGAAGGTAGGCCAGCGCGCGTGATGCGGGGACCGCACAGTGATCGGAGAGCGCATCGGGCATCTTGCGGAGTGCCACCAGGGCCGACATGGTCGGCAGAATATCGTGCGGAAACGGTCCAGACCACGATCCAGACGGGTTCTGGTGCCGGAGCAGCCACTCCAAGGCGTCTGGAAAGGCAAGTTGCTGGCGGTCATCTCGGGCGCGAACGCGCGTCAACCAACCCGTGTCATAGGCGCTAGTAGATAGAAGGCCACCGCCAAATCCGGGACGGTAATCCCGCACGATTTCAGCGAGAACACGCTCTACGCGGACCTCAACGGAATTCGCACACGCCGTCATTACATAACGATTATAATCTAAGTGTGATTGGAAGCGGGTCGGGATCCAAACCTCCCTTGAGACCATCTCTTGACGCTGTGCCCAGCGCGCAACTTGTCAAGACACAGTCGATGAACCTGTTGATCGTTGCGACGACGATCGCGCTGGTCGTCCAGGTCTATTGGTCGGGTGGATCGATTTCCGACCTGCCAGTTTTTCTCTGTTTGGTTGGGTTCTTTATCATCCGTTGGCGTTCCAAACACGGCGAGGTAAACAACGAGGCGCTGTGGGTGTTTGGGCTGATCAATACCGTGGCGGTGATGTTTGCGCTGTCCAACCCACTGAACTACGTGATCGTGCTCGCGGCGCCACTGACCGCGCTCGCTCTGGCAGTCTTACGATTGCCCCGCCGCAGCCTGACCCCGATGACTTATGCCGTGCCCGTGCTGATGGCGCTGATAACGTATATCGGAAAAAGCTCCGAGACCACAGCCGGGAACATCCGGGATACCGTTTACGTGGTCGTCTGTGTGTTCATCGTAGGCGTTGTGGTGTCGCCCCTGATTCGCCAGTTCTATGTCTGGCTGGTCGAGCTGAATTTTCGCGCGGCCGAGGACAACCAGAAGCTGGAGACCGCGCGGGATACGCTCGAACACCAGGTTGCCGAACGCACCCGCCAGTTGCAGGAACAAAACACTAGCCTCGATGCGGCCCGGCTTGAGGCGCTTCGCCTGTCGCGGGTGAAGACCGATTTTCTGGCCACCATGAGCCACGAAATCCGCACCCCGATGAGCGGCATCCTTGGCATGTCCGAATTGCTGTTGAACATGCCGCTCCACCCCAAGCAGCGCGAGTATGCCCAAACCGTGTACGAGTCTGGCGAGGCGCTGATGACGGTTATCAACGATATTCTGGACTTTTCGCGCCTGGAGTCGGGCACCCTGCATTTTGAAGTGACGGATTGTGACCCGCGCCCAATCTGCGGTGATGTGCTGCGCCTCATGAGCGCGCGGGCGACCGAGAAGTCGATTGCGCTTCGCCCCCTCGTTGTCGAAGGTGCGCTGGATTGCTGCCGCGCCGACCCGGTCCGTCTGCGCCAGGTGCTGTTGAATCTGATTGGGAATGCGGTGAAATTCACCGATCAGGGCGAAGTGAGCGTGCATCTGTCGCAGGGCAATGGCCGCGTGCGCTTTGTTGTGCAGGACAGCGGGATTGGGATTGGGTCCGAGTATCAGAGCCAGCTGTTCCAGCCGTTCACGCAGGCCGATGTCTCCAGCACGCGCGCATACGGCGGGAGCGGGCTCGGTCTGGCCATCTGCAAGCAATTGGTCGAGCGTATGAATGGGGAGATTGGCTTTGACAGCGGGCTCGGCAAAGGGTCCAGCTTCTGGTTCTGGCTGCCCGCCTGCGATGACGATAACGCACTCGAGAGTCAATCGCGCACAACGTCGAATTCCGAGTAGTCTTGGGTCGTCATTCAGGGCGGCCCTGCTGCACCGATTTCCTGGATAGATCCCCTCAAAGGCTCAAGGATTCAGTCGCCGGATGCGAGGCCTGTGCGGTCCATCCTCCACGTCAAAACCGGCGGCCCGGATTTCCTTGCGCAGCGCGTCCGCAGCCTGCCAGCGCCGTTCCTGGCGCGCTTGCTGGCGTTGGGTTGCCAGCGCCATGACAGCGTCCGGCGCCGTTTCGGCCGCGGGCTTCCACTCCGCCAGGCCAAGCCCCAGCACCCGATCAAACATCAGTAGCGTAGCTTTTTTGGCGCTTGCAGGCAAGTCACTCTTGAGCAGGTCCCAGGTCAGCGCCAGCGCTCGGGGCATGTTCAGATCATCGTTAATCTGTTCCGCAAAACGACTCATGTAGCCGGCGTCTGCGAGACCCGATTCTCCCCACCCATGCGCGGCAAGGCGCAGGCGGTTCAACGCCGTGGCCGCCCCGGCGAGCCCTTCCAGGGTGAAGTTGAGCTTGGCACGGTAGTGCGCGCCGAGGCAAAAGAATCGCCACATCAGGGGCTCATAGCCTTCATCGATCAGCGTCTGCAGGCGCACGAAATTGCCCAACGACTTGCCCATTCGACCGGCGTCAATCTGCAGGAAATAGCCATGCATCCAGAAGTTGGCCAGGCGGGTGTTGTGGCGGGCCTGGGTCTGCGCGATCTCATTGGGGTGATGGACCATGATGTGGTCCTCGCCACCGCAATGGATGTCAAAGTAGGGCCCCAGGTATTTGACCGCCATGGCCGAGCATTCGATGTGCCAGCCCGGGAAACCTGTACCCCAGGGGCTCGGCCACTCCATCTGGCGCGTCTCACCTGGCGGGCTGAACTTCCACAAGGCGAAGTCGGTGGGGTGGCGCTTCTCGGCCATCTCGACCCGCGTGCCGGCCTGGAGGCCCTCGATGTTCAGGCGGGCGAGATAGCCGTAGTCCTCAACCTTCGAAGTGTCAAAGTAAATCCCATCCGTTGTGCGGTAGGCGCAGCCATTTGTTTCGATGGCGCGGATGAAGTCGATCTGTTCGGCGATGTGGTCGGTTGCGCGGCACCACACATGCGGCGGCTGGATGTTCAACCGTTCCAGATCGCGCTGGAACTCGCGGGTGTAGAGCTCGGCGATCTGCCAGGCCGACATGCCCGTGCGCTGCGAGCCCTTCTCCATCCGATCCTGGCCGGTATCGGCGTCCGAGGTCAGGTGGCCGACATCGGTGATGTTCATAACGTGCCGGACGCGGTAGCCATTGAACTCGAGCACGCGCCGGAGCGTGTCCTCGAAAATATAGGTCCGCAGATTGCCGATATGCGCGTAGTCGTAGACCGTGGGGCCACAGCCGTACATACCGACCTCGCCCGCCCGGAGCGGCTCGAAGTCCCGCACGCTGCGGGCGTAGGTGTCGAACAGGCGCAGGTTCATCGGCTGCTGTCCTCCGTCTTTCTGCGTTCCGCGACGAGATCCGCCATGCGAGCGGCGTTTTCGGTGGCGTGCGCCCGCAAGCCTTCGACGACGCCCGCCTGATTCGACGCGGGTTGGTTCTGGCTTACCTTCCACTTTCCGAGCATGCGGGTGATGGTGAGTTCGATCCCGACGATGCCCTGCACCAGCTTCCCGGTGTAATCCGCAGGCGCATCGGACACATGCCAGGGCTCGACCCGGGCGGCCTCATGCGTCGCCGTGAGCGTTTCCAGGTGCGGACGCAGCCAGGCCGGGTCATCGATGACCCGCAATGAGCCGTAAACATGCACAACGGCGTAGTTCCAGGTCGGGACGACCCTGCCCGTCTCCTGTTTGGTGGCGTAATATCCGGGGGTGATATAGCTGTCGGGGCCCTGGAAGATGGCGAGCGCGTCGACGCGCGGATCGAAATCTTTCCAGATCGCGTTGGACCGCGCAACATGTCCGCGCAAAATCCCGTGCGAAACGTCGGCAGCATGCAACCGCAGCGGAATGTGATTGGCGTTCAGGCCATCAGGCGTCAGCGTCACCAGGGTCGCCAGCGGATGGGCGTCGATGAGCGCCCGCAGGACCTCGGGGCGCGATTCGTCAAAGTGGGCCGGGATGTACATCAGGCCGCCGAGCCTACCACCACGCCGGTTTGGGGATGCGCACGCACACTTGACCCGCCCGGATCTCCACGGCATAACGGGCGAGGCGCCCGCCTTCGCCGCGCGGCCAGGCGCACTCGCCGGTGCCAAGGTCGTAGCGGTAATGGTGCATCGGGCAGATCACTTGCCCGCGCACGATCAGCCCCTCAGTCAGATTCCCCATCGCATGCGGGCAGACCCTGTCGAAAGCCACGACCCGGTCATCGTCCAGCCGCGCGACGACGGCGTGGCGACCGTTCGCGATGACGTGTCGGGGTTCATTGGGCTCGAGGTCGTCGAGGGCGACGACCGGGATGAACTCGTCTTCGAGGGTGGACATGTAGGGTTACTCTCGTGAACGTCTACGTTCACGTCAACGTTCGCGTTCGCGTTCGCGTTCACGTTCACGTTTACGTCTACGTCTACGTCGACGTTTACGTTTACGTCTACGTTCACGTTCACGTTCACGTTTACGTTTACGTTTACGTCGACGTTTACGTCTACGTTCACGTCAACGTTCGCGTTCACGTTCACGTTTACGTCTACGTTCGCGCTTACGTCAACGTATACGGGATGCGGAACGTCGACCTTTTGCTGTGGCCAGTATCATCGAACAACCATCGGCAGGTATGCCGGGGAAGCAGCGCCGACGTGGCCGTCGGGGTTGGCGCGTTCGCCCGAAGGGTCGCTGGCAAGCGCGCTGGTGTAATTCCGATCGCGAATGCCGACAATGACGACGAGCTCCTGTTCCGGCCCGGTCTGGTTGGCCCTGGCACCGTTGGCGCGGGAGGCGAGCAGGATCGATGGGACGAGGCCGGAGGATATCGACTCGAGAGATAGGTTCTATTCGGAGTTCCAAGTCATGTACTTCCGCCTGGAAATGCTTGACTAATTACTTAGCTAACGATAGACTAGGCATATGGTCGTCAATATCCATCAAGCCAAAACCCAACTCTCCCAGCTCCTCAAAAGGATCGCGCTGGGAGAGACGATCGACATCGCGCGGGATGGAACCCCCGTCGCGCAACTTGTGCCCATCCCGAGCCAGGCGGTCACGCGCCTGCCCGATTTGGCGAAAGACACGCTTTGGGTGGCTGAGGACTTTGACAGCCCTGAAACCAACGCCCAGGTGGCCGGCCTGTTTACTGGAACACCGCCAGCGCCGGCGCGCAAGCCAAAGACCCAGCGACCATGACCGGCGGCTATTTGCTCGACACGAGCGCTTTTATCTGGTGGCTGAGCGATCACCGCCGGCTGAGCGCCGAAGCGCGGCGGCTCATCCTGGATGGCGCCAACCCGGTCTGGCTGAGCGCCGCCTCGATCTGGGAAATGGCGATCAAGGCCAGCCTCGGGAAACTGCGCGTCCCGGGAAACTTGGATGATCTGGTCGAAACCCAGACGAGAGTCAACGGGCTTCAGGTGCTCGATGTTCGGGCTCGGCATGCCTCCGCTACGATGAGCCTGCCGCCGATCCACAATGACCCGTTTGACCGCATGCTGATCGCGCAGGCGCAGTCCGAAGATCTCGTCCTCGTCACGCCAGACGAACACATTGCCCGATATCCCGGGGTGCGAGTTGTGTGGTGATGAGACGACGGACAACGGAAGCAGGCTCGTACCCGCTTCCGTGATCCGTTACACCACCGGCCGCGCAGCCAGGGCCGTCTCGATCACCGAGCGGGTGTAGGCCAGCTCCTCGCCGACCAGCTCCAGCCGCGGCGGGCGGACCCGCGCGCTGCCCATCCCGGCCAGCTCCTGGGTGAGCTTGATTTGTTGGACAAATTTGATCGTCACATCCAGGCGAAGCAGCGGGAGGAACCAGGCGTAGAGCTTGAAGAGCTCCGGGGTCATGCCTTTGCGCGCGCCCTCGAACAACACCACCGACTCGCGTGGGAAGGCGTTGACCAGCCCGGCGATCCAACCCTTCGCGCCGGCCTGAGCGCCCTCGACGATCATGTCATCGACCCCGCACAGCAGGGCCATGCGCTCGCCGAGCAGGGACCGAATCGCCGCGATCCGGCGCACGTCGGCGCTCGACTCCTTGACCGCGTGCAGGTTCTTGTGCTCGGCGGCCAGCTCAGCAATGTGGGCGGCCGTGAAGTCGGTCTTGTAGGCGGGCGGGTTGTTGTAAAGCATGCACGACAGCCTGGGGGCCGCCTTCATCACTGCCGAGACGTGAGCCTTCATCTCGCGCCAATCCGAGGCGTAGACATACGGCGGTAGCACCATCAGGCCCTGGCAACCCAGCTCGCCGGCCATCTTGGCGATGCGGATGCCCTCGGCCGTGGAAAGCGCGGACACGCCGGCCACGATCGGCACCCGCCCGCCCACGGCCGCGACCAGGTTCTTCAGGATGTCGGCCTTGTCTTCAAAGGTCAGGGTCGCGCCCTCGCCCAATGAGCCGAGCGCGACCAGGCCGGTGCAGCCCGAGTCGACCATCCAGCGCGCATGGCGGGCCATGAACTTGTGGTCGATCGAGAGGTTCTTGTTAAACGCAGTGGTCATGGCGGGGATGACGCCGGTCCAGTTCATGCGGGTGTTCTCCTTTGGATTCGTGGTTGGCCACGTGTTGCAGTGGCCCCGAATTCTCACATATTGTCGGAAGTGCCCATCCCC
>JBDSIP010000305.1:0-8288 GCA_039917915.1 Thermoflexales bacterium | reverse complement strand
GTTGTGCCGGCCGTCGCTCCTGAACACGCTCAGCATATTGGACGGGTCGAGGAAGTCCATGCCATAGGAAATGAAGCCAAAATTCATGGTGGTGGGCTTTGCGTTCACTGCCGCCATGAATTCTTGTTGAGGAACCCGCTTCACTTCCACATCGATGCCCAATTGCTTCTTGATTTCGTCGGCGTAGACCGAGGCCATCGCCACGGCCGCCTCTTCAACCGCGTTGTTGATTCGCACGCTCAAGACCAGCTTGTCGCTGATCTTCACACCGGACTCGGCGTAGAGTTTCTTGGCTGCGTCTGGATCATAGGCCTGGAGCGACTTCAAGGCGTCCATGTTCGAGTTGGGGAAGCCCGCGGCCAGGAAGGAATAAGCGGGCGCGCCTGCCGGCAGGGGCAGGATCTTCTTCAGGATGTTCTCGCGGTCGAACAGATGAGCAAACGCCTGGCGAACCTTGACGTTGTTGAACGGCGGTTTGCTCATATCAAAGAAGAAGTAGTGAATCCGGAAGTCGGCCGGATCCTGCGAGGAGTCCTTGGCCAGATCCGGGTTGGCCGTGATCACCTTGACATCGGCCGCGCTGCCCGCCCGGGCGAAGTCCACTTCATTGGCCTGATAGGCGGCGAGCTGGTTCTTGGGTGTGACGAAGATCACCTTGTTGAGAAAGGGTTTAAAGTCATCCGGCGCGTTCTTGTTGGCGACGACGACGACCCGATTCTCGGCCCACTCAGCCAGCACATACGGTCCGGAGGAGACCGAGGTCTTGGGGTCGCTGTTGTAGGTTGATCCGTACTTGTCGAGCGCGGCCTTCTGCATCGGCGAGGCATACAGCATCAGCATGGGCAGATACGGGATGGACTTGGTCGTCTCGAACACCAGTTCCTTGGCGTTGGCGCCCGCGCGCACCCCTACGTCCTCCAGTTTGGCCTTGCCGTTTTCGGCTTCCACAAAGTTCTTGATCGCGGCTTCTTCGAAGTACCAGTTGAAGTCGTAGGCCGTCTCCTTTTTGAGAATGTGCTGGAAGCTGGCCACAAAGTCGTTGGCCGTGACGGGCGTGCCATCCGACCAATTCAGGTCCTCACGAAGCTTGAAAGTCCAGGTCTTGCCATCGGCCGAAACCGCCCATGACTTGGCTGCGCCGGGGATGACGACGAAGTCCTTGTTGAGCCGGACCAAAGGAATCGCGAACAAGTCCGCGCCAACACCGCGGCCATAGACGCCGGCCATGATGTCCATGAAGCGCGCGCCTGGAGGCGGGTTCGGAGGAGCGAGCACCATGACCTGATGCTCGGACGGCGCGGCATCATCGGTCAACTTCTTACCAATGCTATTGACGTTGGCGGCCGGCGGGGGAACTGCCGTCGGCGCGGGAGCCACTGTCGCCGCGGGGGCTGCGGTCGCTGCGGGGGCTGCGGTCGCCGCCGGGGCCGCCGTCGGCGCAGGGGCGCTCGTCGCGGCGGGCGCCTGTGTGGCGGCAACCGGTGGCGCGCAAGCCGCCAGCAGCGTCGCGAGCACAACAATGCCTGGCAGTAGACTGATTTTCTTCATTTCCGTCTTCTCCTGTTTTTGAAACGCCATCAAGATTCGGCTAGTCAAGGTCCGGTGGCCGCGCCTGGCGCTGACGCAACTTGAGATCAGAGTGTAGTCAATGCGGGGAATTGCGCAATCCCATTGAAATGGCCGGTATGGGCCAACACCTTTCATCGGCATTAACCAGCTACGAACGGCGAACGAGAGAATCTGCAGGAGCCATGCGCGAGGTCATTCGGTGCTCCACCTCACCTATGTCGTCTCCGGCCGGATGGGAGTCCGGATGGATGATGGTTCCGAAGTTGAGTTCGGGCCAGGCGATGTCGGAGTGATTCCGCCAGGCCACGACGCCTGGACCGTGGGCGATGAGCCCGTGGTCGGCATCGACTTCCGAGGTGGCGCCATTTATGCTAACCCGAAAGGCTGAATAGCCCAGGGCGGGTTCGCAGTGAGTGGTTGAGTGGCACGCCAATGAAGTTGTCCGAAACCGGCGTAATGGTTGAAGCGAGCTTGGCGTGAGCGCTCCGGGTCGGGCAGTCAGGGCTGGACCGCGCTGACGATCGAGCCAGCTGTTTGGATGCGGTCGCGGAGCGACCGAATGCGCGTAGCCGTGGGTTTCAACCCACGGCGGCTCGCGCGGGGCGGCATTGTTTCGTCAAGACGCAGTAACTGCCCACGTCCGTGATTTCAAACAGGGATACTTGTGATGATCGGCCTTTAACCAATGGTATTCCGCTATGCAAGTTGTGTCTACGCGAGGCCGAAGGCCTTCGTTGAATCAGCCGGCACGTTCTACGTGCCGGCGCGCCCTATCGACGCCGCGGCCAGTTCGGCTGATTTGGGGTGCCACCGCGGCGTGCGTCAGTCACGCCGGCGCCTTGAGGCCGCCGGCTGAAAGAACGAAAGCCTTCGGCCATTTCGCCCCTCAACCACCGATGCAACACCCAATCTCCGCGCGGGCGTTGCATCGGCACCTTCTCTCGCTGGTAGACGGTCATGTGCCCGCATCGTTCAGGCGACCTGCCGCGTGCTCCGGTCATAGACCTGCATCCCTCGGGCAAGGTAATTCTTCAGCGCGGCGGGATGATCCAGCGTGCAGGTATGCAACCAGACCCGGCGCGCGTCCCAGGCCCATGCCCGCTGCAGCGCATCGGTCAACAGCGCGCCACCGAAACCACGCCCGATGAAGTCTGGCGCGAGCCCGAAGTAGGCGACTTCGACCGCCCGGGCGTCGTCGCGGGGCAGCTCACAGTAGCCGGCGGTCGCGCCGCGCCAAGCTGCGACAAAGGTGCGGAGCTGCTCGTCGCTCCAGCTCAGCTTGTCGACCCAGGCCCATCCCGCGCCGACCCGCAGATACAGCGCGCGATTGCTTCGCCAGTCTCGCTCGACGGCCTCGCGCATGATGAAATCGTGGTCAGACGCGCGCGCCGACTCAGCTATCCGCTGTTCCGCGCATGCCCTGGATGCCGATCTGACACTCGATCATCCCGAGATGACGATTATCGTGGGTCATCCAGGTCGTCATGATGGGACCGATCTGGCCGTCGTGCCAGTGCTCGCCATGCAGCGCTTCGTAGACCCGATAGAACGCTTCGTCGTCGATCGACGCCACGGCCTGCTGGGCCAGCGCAAAAGCGCGGCGGGCGTAGTCTAGGAGCAACTCCCTTCCTGGCATGCTGAGTGCATTGCCTATCTTGTCGTCCATGCCCATGCCGGTCTGGGCATAGCCCAGGCCCGCCGTCGCCATATCCCAGCGAGCGGCCAGGCCCTCCCGCTCCCAAATCTGGCGTCCGCGCCCGTGCATCATCTCCTGCAGATAGTCCGCCCAGCGGGCCAGATGCCAGATATGGAAGCCGATGGATGGGGTGGTCGCGTTGGGCGACCAGGCGAGCTGATCGTCGCTCAGATCGTCGACTAGATCAAGCACGGCTTCCTGGGTCTCGCGATACTGTCTCGCGAGGGTGGTCATGAGGCTGTCGTGCAAGGTCCCTTTTTTGGTGAGCGGTGCTGATACGAGGTTGTGGAGGGGCGATCGCTTTACCTGATCTTTGGCGCGGTTGGCGCGGCGATCGAGCCTGAGCTGTCCGCGAACTTCGTTTCGTAGTTGTTCACGAAGGTGTTCACCGCGGCAAGAAACTGGGCCTCCTTGTCCGCCGCGATCTTGCCCGCCAGGCTATCTGCCTTGAACCAGCCCTTGAACGCGTATGAGCTGCTCGACCACTCCCAGGTGGCCCCTGCCTGCGGGTTGGTCCCAAGAAACGAGATGTGAAACTTCGTAATGACGCGTTTCGTTCCTTTGGTGGTGATCTTCTCAATCGTGATGTGCGCTTTCAGCCCGGCGATGCCGACCGGAAGATCCGGACCAACGACATAGGGAGCCTGCCCGGGTTTGAAGCCTGGGATCTGTTTGCCGGCATCAAACTCTTTCTGCTTTGCCATTGTTTCCCTCCTGAATTCTCGGCAACCCTGGAGCGGTCTGCCGACAGGGCTTTGAAAGTATAGCGATTTCTCCCCGCCCCGGTTAAGTTTGACGTGCTCGACTACAATGCCGCCCAACCTGCCGCGATAGTCGGGGCCGGGATTTGAGGGAATCATGGCAAAGACACACGCTGAGTTTAGGAAGACCTTCGACGACATCAAGAAGCTGGCCGGCCCAAATGTGGCCAAAATGACCACCACCGTCAACAACCTGGGCAAGCACCGGGAGTATATGACCGAGCACTTTCCCGCGCTCGGGGTGCGCATCCAGGCGCTACGTAAAGCGGGACGCGGCGGTGATTCGATCGACTCCTTTATGGTCGACAAGGAGGCGCATGCCATGTTCAAGGAGTTGCTCGACCGGCGCGAAACGGCGCGGAAGACCGCCAAAGAGGCTGAGCTGATTTCATCGTCTGTGTTCGGCCCGATGGTGACCAAGATCGCCGCCCTCGAAAAAGCCGTCACCGCCGAGATTGCCGAGCGCAAGAAAAAGGTGAGCAGCAAAGTTCTCGGCATGAACCAATCTGTCAAAGAGATGGAACCGCTGCTGGCCGAAATCAAGCTGTTCAAGCAGGGGCCGGACTACAAGTACGCCGAAAATGAAAGGGGATCAGGCAAGCGCGTTGAGCGGGTGGGCACGCTCTTTGACGATCTCCTGGCGGAGCAGATGACCCAGACCAGCGCCGAATCTCTCAAGGGCGAACGTCTGATGCTGCAAATGCAGAAGCTCAACGACAAGGTCATGAAGCAGGCCAATTCGAAGGCCGCCGCCGCCTATGTCGCTATGGGCAAACAGGACCAGGCGGCGAGGACCGCCCACCGTGCCAAAGATGTGCCCGCGCTGGCTGCCGCAAAGACGGCGGCTGGGATTGCCATGGCGCAGATTGACGCCGTGGTAAAACCCTATCAGGCCATCATGAAGGATCCCGATGTGATCAATGGTCTCTCCCAGGCGCTCGACAAACCCGCGGTCGACAAGGCTTTCAAGTCACTTGTGGATACCAGGACCCGGGCCGAGTCGCTACTGGGCGACATCGAAGCGCTGCGGATGGTTTAGTGTCAGCGTCTGGAGAAAAGGACAGCGATCCCAGGTGACGCGGCGGGCACGGATGAAGGTGCGCCATCACGGAGCGGGGCGGCCGCTCGGTTTAGTAGAGCACCAGAATATCCTTGAAGGCATCTTCAACCAGCACGCTGTCGCCTGAGATATTGGCCCGCTTCATTCCTTCTTCATGGGACATCCGCCCCGAAACAAGAAGGTTGAAATCAAGCGCGTCCATTTCAATCTCGGCGGCGGGGGTGCCAGCGCCAACGTGCCACTTGCCGCCCGCAATTCCTGTCAGCGTGATCCCGATGGCGCGCGCGCCGATTTTCCGCTTCAGCTTTTTAGCCACATCCCGAATCACCAATTCGACGATGCGCCCGTCGTGGTCGCGAGTTTGCGCAAACGGCCGGTTCGTGGCGCGAGAAATGTCCATGCGGTGCATCCACGTGTCGCGGCTGTGGGTAACCCACATCAGATAGCGCAGCGACATCCAGCCGGCCACGGCGTGCGGAACGTAGATCCCCTTGACGGCCCTGAACCCATACGCCCAGTTGCGCATGGCGCCTGGACCGACTTTCTTCAACTCGGCGATGAGCTCGGCCGGCGTCATCTTTTTGCGCTCACCCACCTGCAACGCATTGATGGCATCTTCAGGGAGTTGGCCGGCCTTGGGGATGCGGGTGTACTGCCGCAGCATCTCACCCAGACTGACTCCGCTGAGATAACCGCCCGCCTGATGGGCAACCATGTCATGCGCATCCCACGCGGTGCAGGCCGTGGGTTTCAGCCAATCGCCGGTGTCGAGGGATTCGACCAGGGTTATGAAGCGGCCGAACGACTCGGTCAACAGGCGGTAGGCTTCATCCGCATTGCGGATATCGGGAATGGACTCGGCAGGGGTGGCGGTTGAGGGGGGGAGAACTGCGGTCATTCGATTACTCCTTGGACAAGCAAAGTCGCTTCAAGCATGGACACTGCGGCAATGGTCAGCGAGCCAAACCTGCCCTGCCCGCTGGGAAGGTTTGGCTCATTGGCAAGGTGCAGCGCGGTCAGCCCATGGGCTACCGCGATGACCAGATCTACAACCTGCCGGGGGCTGACTTTGGGATTCAGATCAGGCGCGAATTGAGAAACTCGGGCATAGGCCTTGTTGAGCATGCCAAAACTCAGCTCGAGACTTGTTTGCGAAGGCACAAATCCAGGCACAGGTCGTTCAAAGCACAAATGGAAGAGCTCGGGGTGCGCCAGGGCGAAGGTCATGTAGCTCTCGACGCCAATGCGAATTTCGTCACGGATACCGGCAGCTGTCTTCAGCATTTCCTCAAGATGCGCGTCGTAGCGGCTGATACCCACCCGGAAGAGCGTGTCGTAGATATCCATCTTGCTCGAGAAGTAGTTATAGAGCGATGGCGAACGCATTTCCATGCGGCGGGCGAGCTCCTGCATGGAGAGCGCAGCAACGCCTTCTTCACGCATGATGGTGCGGGCGGCATCCAGCATGGATTGGATGGTGGCTTCCCGGTTGCGTTGTTTACGCGGGGACGGCAGTCGCTTGTTCATAATACTAATACTATTTGATTGTACTAATAATATTAGGAAATCAAGATTTGTCAAGGTGGAGAGGTCAAGACAAAATGCTTTGTGCCGTCAGCGGCGGCCTCGCCATGAGACGACGCCCGGACACGCCGACGCAGAGACCCTTCGCTACGCGGCTTTGCCATGAGCAGGACTTCAGCCGCACATTGGCGCGGCGATCTCACGAGGGTCTTCCGCAAGCGCTTGGGGCGCCAAGAGCGGCCCTTCGTTCGAAGCCGCGTTCCGATGGGGATCCATGCCCAAAGCGGCAATCGGTATGTGGCAAGCGGCGAGTCAAGGGCCATGCACCGGGGAATTGCCGGCACCTGCGACGCTTCGGCTCACTTGCGCGGTTCGCCGTCCTCGGTCACCCAGCCTTCCGCGTGCAAGCCCGCCAGGGCCTCAAGGTAGCGCTTGTTACGATCGGCGGCGGCTTCGCGCTGACCCACCTTGTTCGCTTCGGCCTCGGCTCGGAAGGCCGACGACATAAAAGCGCTTTGGGCGGGCCGATCGTCGTCATTGTCGGCGACGAGGCGGAGTAAGGCCGACACCACCCGCGGGTCGCCGAGCAGCGCCTCGATCCTGCTCAGCCGCCGCTCAATTCTGGCCAATCTGTCTTCGCTCGTCATCGTCCATCCTCAAGCGCGGCCAAACGCCACAAGCCGCCTGCGTCGCGCATCATCCGCTGCCCGCCCGATGCGGCTCGCGCCGCCTGAAGCCGTCCGGACGTTCGTCGCCCGTGCGCCCCATATTAGCGGCAAAACGCGAAAACGGGCGTCTTGACACCTCCCTGATCTCTCCCACAATGGGCCCGTTCGCGATCCAACGTGCCGGCGCCTGGGTTTGAGCGGGCGTGATGCGCTCGGTTCTGAACGGGGGATTCATGTTTCGATTTGCGCAGATTGGGGGCTGGCTATGAGCGTCGCCCCGTTAGGCATGCATGACGCGCACCCCGGCTTGCGCAAAGCAGCGCGCTCAACTAGAATCCACGCGCATGGATTCTGGGCTACCGACGATGAGCAAGCAACCATATGGCGTCCGTAGGTTTGGCTGGCAGTCGCTCGGCCTGTGGGTGGTCGTCACAACGGCGGGGTTCGTTGCGGCCGGTGACCTCCATTTTCAGGCGCTGGGCCCAACCGTGCCCCTAAACCCGCAGGATATTCGTCCGACGGCGGTCCTTATGGGTTTCGTGTTTGGATCCGTGTCCGGCCTGATCATTTCGACCCTGCAGTGGCTGGTTCTCAAGCCTCATGCGCCCACGGCCCGTCTGTGGATCCCGCTGAACGTTGTCGGCTTCGGCCTGGCGCACGCCTTGAACGACGCGGTGCCATACCGGCCGCTTGACCTGCCGTACATCCTTGGCATTGGCGGAGTCATGCTGGGGCTGGTTCAATCGATCGCGCTCCGCGGCGCGGTGTCCGCTTCGATCATTTGGGCGCCGATCGCCGCGGTGGCCTGGGTCATGGGCCTGTTGTTGGGACATGCCTGGCTGTCTCTGATCGACAAGAATCCGATCGCCGAGATAGGTGCGGTGTTCGGCACGGCTGGGATGACGATCGGCGCAGCGACAGGCGTCGCTCTGATGCTTCTCCTCCCGAGACGGGCAACCTCGGACCGATAGCGGTTCGTCTGCAAGCGACTGCCCGCACCTCGCGCCCGC
>JBDSIP010000304.1:0-9771 GCA_039917915.1 Thermoflexales bacterium | reverse complement strand
GGTATTCTAGCCGCGCATGTTCAAGAAGATCTTGATTGCCAATCGCGGTGAGATCGCTGTCCGCATTATCCGCGCTTGTCACGAACTTGGGATTGCCACCGTCGCCGTGTTTTCCGACGTCGATCGGAATTCTCTTCATGTGCGGTTGGCCGACGAGGCCTTTCTGATTGGGCCCGCGCCGTCGAGGGATTCATATCTGCGGATTGACCGCATCATTGATGTGGCCCGCAAGTCAGGCGTGGATGCCATTCATCCGGGCTACGGGTTTCTGGCCGAACGCGAGGACTTCGCCCAGGCCTGCGCCGATGCCGATATCATCTTTATTGGCCCGTCACCGACGGCGATCGCCAAGATGGGCGACAAGGCCACCGCCCGCGCGACGGTGAAGGAAGCCGGCGTCAACATCGTCCCCGGCACTGAGGGTGAAGCCAACCTCAGCGATGACGACTTGCTCGCGCTTGCCCCTGGCATCGGGTTCCCGCTGCTGATCAAAGCCAGCGCGGGCGGCGGCGGCAAGGGCCAGCGCGAGGTGCGCGCGCTCGATGAGATGCCCGGCCTGCTCAAGAGCGCCCGGCGGGAAGCCGAGAGCGCGTTCGGCGATGGCGCGGTTTATCTCGAGAAGTTGATCGAGGGCGCCCGCCACATCGAATTCCAGCTCCTCGGCGACCACTTCGGCAACATCATCCACCTGGGCGAACGCGAATGCAGCCTGCAGCGCCGGCGGCAGAAAGTTCTTGAGGAGTCGCCCTCCCCTGCTTTGGACGCCGATCTGCGCTGGCGCATGGGTCAGATGGCCGTCCGCGCCGCCCAGGCCGTTAACTACACGAACGCCGGCACGATCGAGTGCCTGCTTGACAAGCACGGCAACTACTATTTCATGGAGATGAACACGCGTCTCCAGGTCGAGCACCCCGTCACCGAGCGGGTGACCGGCATTGACATCGTCAAGGAACAGATCAGAATCGCGCGCGGTCGAAAGCTGCGCTATCGACAGGAAGATATTACTCAGACCGGCTGGGCGATCGAGTGCCGGGTCAATGCCGAGGACCCGTTTAACAATTTTCTCCCGAGCACCGGCGTGATCACCCGCATCCAATTCCCAACTGGGCCGGGCGTGCGAGTCGAGACCGGCGTATACGAGGGTTTCGCCATCACCCCCTACTACGACTCGATGATCGGCAAGATCATTTGCTGGGGCGACTCGAGACCCGAGGCGATTCTGCGCATGCGGCGATCGCTCAACGAATTCCGAATCATGGGGGTCAAGACCAACGTCCCCTTTCATCAACAGTTGGTGGGCAGCCTGCGCTTTCAGGCCGGCCAGTTCGACACCCGCTTTGTCGAAGACCGCTTCACCCTCGAAGACGTCTCGGACGCCGACGCCGATATCGCCGCCCTGGTGTCAACTCTGGTCGAACACCACCGCGGCCAGGTCGCCGTCAGCCACATCGACCGAGGGCAGCCCTTCCGCTCGAGCCGGTGGAAATGGGCGCCCCGGTAACCGCGCTCCGACATGCGCAATAACCCCGAACGACTTGCCTGGACGATTCTGCTCGCGGCGTTCGCGGCCTTTGTTGCGCTCGCAATTGGCATTCCCGCGGCGATCTCCGCCGTTCTCAACCAATCGACGGTAGGCGCGACAGCCTACGTCCGCCTGCAGGCGGGGCGCATCCAGACCTATTCCCCACCGGCCACCGAGCGCGATGCGCGAGTGGTCAGCCTGGACGGCCGCGACGTCGAAGAGGGCAGCACCATCATCGTCGACCCGGACGCGTCGTCGCAGGGTTTGCTCACGATCTCGCCCGCCGACGCGCGCGAACCGCTGGTCAGCGCGCTTGCCTACTCCGGCGCGCGGATCCAAATCTGGCGCGCCACCTCGCCGCGCTTCACGATCTCAGGCGCCCGGGATGAAGTCATGCTCATCATGTCCGCCGGACGCGCGCAATTCACGGTCCGCCCGCGCGATGCGCGCGGCACGGCCGTCACCATTCTGACCCCGTACGGATACTTCAGACTGGGCGAAGGCGTCTTCACGGTGGAAGTGGCGGGCGGCGAGGCGCGTGTGCTCAGCCGAGAGGGATCGCTGGTCGCCCATTCCAATCGGGCCGGGCTGGCGCCGCTCACCCTGGCAACGGGCGAACGCACGGCGATAAGTGATCAGGGCGCGCCACTCGCTAAATCCCCGCCGGAGCGAAACCTGGTTCGAAACAATCTCTTCATCGGGGACTACACGCCTTGGGAAACCGAGATTCGCTCGGCCGCTGGGTCCGATGGGCGGGTCCGTCTTGCCCTGGCCGGAGGCGAGTCCTCAATCCTGCTTGATCGCCTGGGCAAAGAACTGAATTGGGGCCGAACCGGCGTCTTCCAGATCGTTGGTGAGAATGTCTCCGGCCGGGCCTCACTTCGGCTTCGAATCGACTTCAAGATCCTGTCGCAGGAGATCAAGGTGTGCGGCAATCTTGGCTCGGAATGCCCGCTGATGATCAACATCACCTTCATCGACAAGGCAGGCACCCAGCGCGAGTGGTTCCAGGGCTTCTATGCCGATGGCACGCCAACGCCCGATCTGCCCGATGTCGTGCGCGACAACCCCACGAACCGGCACGTGGCCAAAACCCTAAACGCGCGCGAGTCTTTCGAATCAGAGAACCTGTTGCTTGGTGAATTGCGCGATGCGCAGCTCATCCAGCGCATCCGCGTTTACGCCGAAGGCCACGCCGTGCAGACCCAGGTTTTCGACGTCGATCTGCTGGTCGCCGATTAGTGCGCTTGGTTTCGGGAACACACTCAGCGGCCCGCCAGCACGACGTCGGGCGCAATTTCCGGCTGCAATTCAAGCGCGCCCCGGTATTCAGTCAAACGTCCGGAGGAAACCATCACGTCGCCGGCCGCCAGAGTCGACGAGAACGGCAGGACCGTCCACACGCTGTCGAAAAGAGTCATGGTCAGTTCGCTCCCCTCGTCGCCGGCCAGCCCAATTCGAATGCCGCCCTTAAAGGGCGCCAGGCGCGAGACACGCGCCTGAATAGTGACCCAGTCACCCAGCAACGCGCGGCTGATCGCGGAAACAGGCCTGGGCGATTGCGCGGGCGCGCGTTCAACCGCCAATCCGCCCGGCATGAGCAGCAACTGGCGCCGGCCGTGATACTCGCCAACCCCGCCGGTGGCCCGCGCCCAACTTCCCAATACCGGGGGCGCCTCACGTTCGCCGCCTGGTAAATCCAGGCTCATGACCGCATCCGCTTCGGCATTCCCATCCCGCAGCGTCAGAATGCGCAAGCCCCCCACTTCGCGCACGCGGCGAATCTGGCCCAGCACCGCCGCGCGCTGTCCGAGCCCCAGTCCATCAAGCCCAGCCAGGCCAACCAGCTCGGCGTTCCTGCGGGTGAGTACGACACCGTCGGCGCTGCTGATCACCAGGGCCGCCTCGCCATCCCGAATCCGTAACGTGCCCTCGATCTGAGCCTCATCGCCCGGGGACGGAATGGCGTCCGCCGCCAAAAGGCCCGAAGCCGCCGCCCGATAGGCCTGGGCCCGCACGACACCATCGGCATCAGCAACTCGAAACGAGAGGTAGCTGCCGTCGGGCTCAATCGCCGGGAAATCGACGACGACCCCGGACAAACGCACATAGGCGAAGTTCATCGCCGGCGTGATCGCCCCGGCGCTGGTCGTCGCGCGCGGGGTGGCACGGGCTGCCCAGATCAGGGCAAGCAGGCCGCCAAGGGCCAGAACGATGGTCAACGCCCGAAACGGTCGGAGTAACATGGCGTTAAGCTCAAAACGGTGACGCGCGCCTGTGGGCGCGCGCCGACAAAATACCGTTAAGCGGACCTATTCGGAAGGCGGAGGAACGGGGAGGTCCTCGACTTTGACCTTCATCCACTTTTCGCCCTCTTCAACCAGCATGATCGGGATCCCATCCCGGATCGGATACTTGCGCCCGAGGACCGGCTCGACCAGCCAGGAATCCTTATACAACTCGAGTTTTCCTGGATCCTCACCGGGGACGCGCGTTGCCGTCGATACACAAAACGGACAGCGCAGGATCATCATCAATTCCGGACTGATCGGGGATGCCATGGGCCTTCTTCGCTCCTTCTCTCGTCGCTTACATTCGGGCCATGTCGCTGGCCCACGCCTCAATCTTACCAATAGACCAGCGCGGAATGAGGAGCCGCAACGATTTGGGGAGCAGGTTCACTTCGGCCAAGTTGTGGGCTGGATTCCAGAAGAACTCAATGCCCTCTTCGGCAGCCTCGAGACGCGCGCGGCGGGCAATCACGCTGCTTGAGAGCTGGAAGACCAGGTTGATCTCATGATGCTTTCGTTCAGTCGATCCTTGCCGTTGGACAAATGATGACTCGAGCGCGCCCAGATACCGCTCGGCCCGGGCCTTCATCCCCAGTTCTTCGAGAATTTCGCGTTCCAATGCGGCGCTGGCCGTTTCGCCGAACTCGACGTGACCGCCGGGGAGGTAGGCATACCCCCCGCTCGAAGGGCGGCAAAGCATAACCCCGCGCGGCCCGATAAGGACCCCGCGCGCGATGATTTCAATGTCAGCGGGCGCAGTGACATTCGGATTGCTCATGATGACGGCGATGGCGCAGTATTTTACATCGTTAGCTGGCCTGGAGATCGCCACACGATCCGACTCGATTAGGACTGCTCCGGCTGCGCGGGAGGTTCTTCTGGCGAGCCACTGGATACGGACCCAGCAATCGGATCTTGTGGCGCCGGTTGCCTGTTGCGGGCGCGAGCCGACAGCACGACCAGCAGCGCCACAACGCCGGCGAACAGCACGGCAAGGGTGATGAGCTTTAGCGTTGGGGACTGGGGGACGAGGGCCAGAAAACCAAAAGCCGCGCAGGCGGCCGCATACAACGCCACAATCCGGCCGGCGCTCCAGCCCGCGTCGGCCAGGCGGAAGTGCAGGTGCCCGCGATCGCCCCGGGTGGGATTTCGCCCATTTCGGGCCCGGTCGAAAATCTGCCAGGCCACGTCCGCGATTGGCAGGCCCAGGACCAGCATGAGCAGGGCGATCTTGGCGCCGGCGATCACACCAATGCAGGCCAGGGTGAAGCCCAGGTAGGTTGCCCCGCTGCCCAGAAAGATCCGGGCCGGCGGCAGATTAAGAATCAGAAAACCGCACAATGTCCCGGCTAGCGCAATTGGCAGCAATGCGACGCTGTACTGGCCTTCCCGGGCCATGTGAATGGCGGTCACGATCGCCGCCATCAGCGCCACGGTGGCGGCCAGCCCGTCCACGCCGTCCAGCCAATTCACGGTGTTCATCATCCCCATGAACCAGAAGAGGCTGATCACGGCGGCGACAAGCGCCGGCGCGATAACGGTCTCGCCGGTGAGGGGATTGGTGAAGCGCTCAATGAAGACCAACGCGGCCATGGCCACCCCTGCCGCGACGGCCTGGGCGGCGAACTGCGGCGCGGGCGGCAGTTGAAAGCGATCATCCAGCAAGCCGACGACAAGCAGAAACAGCCCGCCGAGCAAAACCCCGGCCAGACGGCCGGTCTCGTTGGGGTCGAGCGTGGGCACCCCAAACGCCTGGGCGGCAAGCGCGGCCACTGTGAATCCAATAAAGAGCGGCACGATCCCAAGCCGCGAGGTGATCCGCGAATGCCGGCGCCGGCCGCCCGGCGCATCGGAGATCCCGAGGCGCAGACCTGCCACGATCGCAAGCCGCGCCGACACATAGGCCGCGACCAGCGCAATAATAAATGTCCCGAAGGCTGGCAAAATTGGCACGCGGCCATTGTATCGGTCTGCGCACCCCGGCCCGTATAATCACCGAGTGAATCGCCGCCTGGATCGCCTATCCGCAACGCTTCGCATGCATTGGCTCGCCATCCTGGTTGGCGCGATCTTCACCTACACCCTGCTCCCGTTCCTTGCGCCTATCCTGGTCAAACTCGGCGCGCCGGGCGCCGCGCAGGTGCTGTATACGCCCTACAAGGCCGTGTGCCATACCTGGGCCTTCCGCTCCTTCTTTCTGTTCGGCGAACGCGTGGAGTACCCCCGCGGCAATGGCGACGGCGTCTTCGAGCAGGCGTCCGGGATCAATCCCACCACCGCCGACGGGCTGAACGCCGCGCGTGAGTTTATCGGCAACGACCAAATGGGCTACAAAGTCGCGTTGTGCGAGCGCGACCTTGCCATCTACGCCAGCCTGGGCCTGAACGGGTTGGGATTCGCCCTGGTCCGCCGCCGCGCGCGCCAATTGCCATGGGTGGCCTTCGTCCTGATCGGGCTCGTGCCAGTCGGACTGGATGGCTTCTCCCAGTTGTTCAGCCAGCCGCCGTTTGACCTCCTGCCCTTCTTCAATCTGCTGGCGTTCCGGGAAAGCACCTGGTGGCTTCGGCTGATTACGGGCAGCTTGTTCGGGACCAGCGTCGCCTGGCTGATCTTCCCACTCATCCAGTCGGCCTTCGACGGAGACGCGCCGAAAGAATGAATCGCTTCCCCACCCGCCTCATCGCGCTGGCCGCGGTGGCCGCCTTCTTCGGTTTCGGGGCCGCCTTCCTCGTGCTGCAGACGACGAACCCGGCCAGCGGGCCGGGCCTGACCGTGCCGCCCGCGCCGCGCCTCTTGCGCGAGGGTCAGGCCGCGCCAGAGTTTGCCCTCGAAACGCTCGACGGCAAGACTGTACGTCTGGCCAATCTCCGGGGCAAACGCGTCCTGATTAACTTCTGGGCATCGTGGTGCGCGCCTTGCGTGGTGGAAACGCCCGACCTGGTGGCGGCCAATCGCGCGTTGCGCGAGGCAAACCGGGACATCGTCTTTCTGGGCATCGCCACTCAGGACGCGCCGGCCGATGTCCAGCGCTTTACCGAAACACGAAATGTCGACTACGACATCCTTCTGGACCCCAAAGGCGTGGTGGGCAATGCATATGGCGTGTTCGGCCTGCCGGCCACCTTCTTTGTGGATGAATCCGGCATCGTGCGAAGAATCGTCAGCGGCGCCATCACCCGCGAACGCGTGCTGGCCGAATTTCAGTAGATATCGACGGCGCAAAATGCGCCGCCGAAACGGTCCAATATGCCCAATCCCATGAACAACACCCCCGAATCCCCCATCGCTTTCGCCGTCATCGGCGGCAGCGGGCTCTATGGCATGCCCGGCCTGACGGACGTTAGCGAAGTCAACGTCGCGACCCCGTTCGGTGAGCCCTCGGACGCCATCGTCATCGGCACGCTCGAGGGCCGGCGGATCGCATTTTTGCCCCGGCACGGGCGGGGCCACCGGCTCAACCCGAGCGAGGTCCCCTATCGGGCCAACATATACGCCCTCAAGTCGCTAGGCGCCCGCCATATCGTCAGCGTGAGCGCCTGCGGCAGTCTGCGCGAGACACTCAAGCCGCGCGACATCGTTGTCCCCGACCAACTTTTCGACTACACCCGCGGCAAGCGGGCCGCCAGTTTCTTCGACGGCGGAATTGTCGGGCACGCCTCGGTCGCCCACCCGTTCTCGGCCAGCTTGAGCGCGGCCATCGCCGGCGCTGTCGCCGCGTCCGGCGGCAAGGTCCACCGCGGCGGGGCCTTCATCACGATCGAGGGGCCGCGCTTCAGCACCCGCGCGGAGAGCCTGGCCTACCGCGCCTGGGGCTGCGACATCATCGGCATGACCGCCAGTCCAGAGGCATTTCTGGCCCGCGAGGCCGAGATCGATTTCGCCATCATGGCCCACGTTACGGACTATGATGTATGGCATGAGGAAGAGGAGCCGGTGACCGTAGACATGGTCATCCAGCGCCTGCATGCCAATCTGGCCCTCGCCCAGCAGGCGATCGCGCGTCTTGCGTCGATCGTCCCCACCCTCGCTCATGAGACCGAGGGAGCCATGAAGTTCGCCGTCATGACGGCGTCCGACCGTATTCCGCCCGCGGCCCGAGATCGACTTAGCCTGCTGGTCGGCCGATATTTCAGCTAGACCTATGACAACACCCGCCGCTCCGTCCCGACCCGCCGCTCCGTCCCGACCTTCCGCTCCCCTTTTCCTCTGGCTCATGGCCGCGCTGTCGCTGGCCATCAGTCTTGTGTTGGTTGCGCTCGTTATTGCGGGCGCAACGGCGGTGCGCAGCGCGGCGGGCGACGCCGCCACCCAGCTCGAAACCGCCAGCAGGTCCACGATCTCGACCACGGTCCGGGTCAGCCAGACCATCCCAATCCGGGCCGTGGTGCCTGTCAACCAGACCATCGAGGTTCCCTTCAACCAGCAGCTCCCGATCGACACCGTGGTCAAGATCCAGCAAGAACTGCCCATCATCGGCCTGATCAACTTTGACCTTCCGATCAAAACAACGATCCCGGTCAATCTGCGCTTCCCGGTCACGATCAGCCAGTCCTTGCCGATCAACACCAGTGTCCAGGTCCAATTCGATGTCCCGGTGACGGTCAGCCTGTCCGAGTCATCCCTGAGCTCGCAGCTCAACGCCATTGCGCTGATGCTGCGCCGCGTCGCCGGGCGCTAGTTCTCTCCGCAACCACCCAGGGCAAACGCATTACATAATTTGAGGTCACTGCCAAAATCGGGGGATGACATGCATTTCGATGCTGTTGGAAAACCATTTTGACGAGATTCCTGACGCTCGCCGAGAGCACGCCAAAAAGTATCTGCTGACGACGATTCTCATTCTGGCGGTCATTGGGGTTCTGGGCGGGCGCAATGATTGGGTGGCGATTGCTGAGTTTTGCCGGCTGTGGCGACAGCGGTTGAGCGAGTTGGGGCTCGGCAAAGGGATGTCGTCGCATGACACGTTTCGGTATGTGTTTGCGAAATTGAACCCCGACATGTTTCAAGAGTGCTTCATGAACAGAGGTACGCATCCTTCACGGCTAATGGCTCGTGGCTTCTGCGCGCTGGCCCCGAAAGTGCCGTAGGATCTGGTAACGCTCGAAGTTCGCGGCGACCTCCTCGTGCGGAAGCGCCTCCACCTGGCCGATGCGCATCGCCAGTCAGACCGTGCGGGCGATGTCCTCGACCATCACGGCGGCCTTGAGTGCCCTGTGGACCGTAATGCCGATCGTGAACACGCCGTGCTGTTTCAGCAGAATCGCCGTCGACGCGCCGATGTGGCGCACGATTATCGGGATTTGGGCAGCCTGGGCGCCCCGCTGCTGGAGCAGTCACTGGCCCTGGCGCCCCGCTTCTTCGGGCTGCGCATGAATAGCATCGAGCTGAACTACACCCTGCTGAGCAATAGCTACTTGAAACTGGCTCAACACGACAAAGCCATCGATACGTTTTCGCGCGCGCTCAAGAACCGGCCATGCGAGGGCTTTGCCTTGAATGGCCTCGCCCGCGTGAATTCGCTTCAGGGAAAATCCGCCAAAGTTCTGGCAACCTACCAGCGTTTGGCGAGGGCCGAACCGGGCAATGGCCTGGCCGGGATTCAGATCGCGCTCACCTTGCAGCAAATGGGCCGGCCCGCGGCGAGGTGAACCCGGCGCTCGAGGCCGGCTACGACAAGATCAAGGCCTGGGCCGCCCGGGTGCCCGGCAGCGCCCGGGCCCAGGCGGCCTTGAGCCTGGTGGCGCCGCTGCTCAAGTAACCGGCAGCGTCGCCCGTTTCATTGGGCTCAATCCGGATAGTTGGCCTGCCACTTCAGCCGGGCGCCGAAGTCGTCCACATACAGGGTGGCCTTTTCCGGCGCGAATTCGAATCCCCATCCCTCGCGGGCGAGGGTGTCGACCAACGGCCCGGCGTCAAAGCGCAAGCCGCTGAAGCGTTCCGGCGGCTGACTGGCCAGCC
>JBDSIP010000303.1:0-5330 GCA_039917915.1 Thermoflexales bacterium | reverse complement strand
CCACTAACAAACGAGATCAAGACGATGTTTCTATCAAACATCATCTTGATCTAGGCCCCCACGCGGATCAGCCCCAGAATCATTACCGCGAAAAACCCCAGTTCCATCCACGGCATGGACGGCAGGGCGATGCGCCGCATCGTGCCGCGCCGCTCGGTCGTCGGCAGGGCGGGTTGTGGGGGAGTCAGAGGCAAAAGGCGGCTGTTCATTTGGCATTTCCGATCCGTGGCTCGTTACGGAATGATTGCCATGCAGAACTTAACAAGAACAAAAGGCCCGGATCGCCCGGGCCTTTTGTTTTGGAAACAATATGTTTCCGCCTATGGTTGTATTGCGACCCTCAGGCCGTCTTCGCCAGATTGCGCAGCACATAATGCAACACGCCGCCGTGCTCGACATATTCAATCTCGATTTCCGTATCGATCCGGCACTTGATCTGAATGGTGCGACTGCTGCCGTCTGCCGAGGTGATCACACATGGCACGGTGGAAAGCGGCTTCAAATCTCCCTCCAGCCCGTGAATGGCCACCACTTCATCGCCCTTCAGGCCCAGCGATTTGCGGGTAGCGCCGCCGGTAAATTCAAAAGGAATAACCCCCATGCCAACAAGGTTAGACCGATGAATACGCTCGAAACTTTCGGCGATTACGGCCTTCACCCCCAGCAATGCCGTGCCCTTCGCCGCCCAGTCGCGTGACGATCCTGCACCATATTCAATGCCGCCGAAAATCACCAATGGCACGCCCGCCGCCTGATAGGCCATCGAGGCATCATAGATGCTGGTCTGCACCCCGTCTGGCCCAAGGGTATAGCCGCCTTCCACACCGCTTCCGTCAGGATTGGCCAGCATCTCATTCCTGATGCGGATATTGGCGAAAGTGCCGCGCATCATCACTTCATGGTTGCCGCGACGGGCGCCGTAAGAGTTGAACTCAGAAACCGGAACTTGATGTTCAGACAAGTACTTACCAGCCGGAGTTAATGCTTTGAACGATCCCGCAGGCGAAATATGATCGGTGGTGATCATATCGCCCAGCAACGCCAACACCCGTGCGCCGTCGATATTGCTGATCACGCCGGGCTGCTTCGCCATGCCTTTGAAATAGGGCGGGTTCTGGATATAGGTCGATGCAGCAGGCCAATCATAGGTTTCGCGGTCGGTGGTTTCCACCGCCTGCCATTTCTCATCGCCCTTAAACACATCGGCGTATTTTTTCTGGAACGCAGCACGGGTTACCGTCGCCTCGACCAATTCGGCAATTTCCGCATTGCTTGGCCACACATCGCGCAAATAGACCGGGCCGTTGCTGCCCATGCCCAAAGGCTCGGTCGTGATATCAATGTTCATATCGCCGGCCAGCGCATAGGCCACCACCAAGGGCGGCGAGGCCAGATAGTTCGCGCGCACATCGGGCGAAATCCGGCCTTCAAAGTTGCGGTTGCCCGACAGCACCGACACCGCCACCAAATCGCCCTCGGCAATCGCGGTTGAAATTTCCGGCTGCAACGGCCCCGAGTTGCCGATGCAGGTGGTGCAGCCATAGCCGACCAAGTTGAAGCCAATCGCATCCAGATCAACCTGCAGACCCGCGGCTTCCAGATATTCCGACACCACCTGAGATCCCGGCGCAAGTGACGTCTTAACCCAAGGCTTGCGCGTCAGACCCAGGGCCCGCGCTTTGCGCGCCACCAACCCGGCCCCGATCATCACATAGGGGTTCGAGGTATTGGTGCAGGACGTGATCGACGCAATCACCACCTTGCCCGATGACAGGGTATAATCCTCGCCCGCCACGGCCACTTGCCGGCCCATCGGGCGCTTGAAAGCCGCTTCCATTTCCGCCGCAAACCCGGCCTTCGCCCCGGTCAGTGCAACAAAATCCTGTGGGCGCTTAGGGCCCGAAATCGCAGGCACAATCGTGGCCATGTCGAGTTCCAGCGTCGAGGTATAAATCGGCGCATAATCCGCCCCACGCCACATGCCGTTGGCCTTCGCATAGGCCTCCACCAGGGCGACCCGCGCTTCATCCCGCCCGGTGCCGCGCAAATAGCGCAGGGTTTCGGTATCAATCGGGAAAAACCCACAAGTAGCACCGTATTCCGGCGCCATATTGGCAATCGTCGCGCGGTCGGCCAGCGGCAAGCGGTCCAACCCATCGCCCCAAAACTCGACAAACTTGTTGACCACGCCATGCTTGCGTAGCATCTGCACCACTTTCAGCACCAGATCGGTGGCCGTCGTGCCTTCAATCATCGTGCCGGTCAGCTTGAATCCCACCACTTCCGGGATCAGCATCGACACAGGCTGGCCCAACATGGCCGCTTCCGCCTCGATCCCGCCCACGCCCCAGCCCAGCACCGCCAACCCGTTGACCATCGTCGTATGGCTATCAGTGCCCACCAGAGTGTCAGGATAGGCCACGCGCACACCAAACTGATCGGCATCCGTCCATACCGTTTGCGCCAGATATTCCAGATTCACCTGATGGCAAATCCCGGTTCCGGGCGGCACCACGCGGAAATTGTTAAACGCCTTTTGCCCCCATTTCAGGAACACATAGCGTTCCATGTTGCGCTCATATTCCCGGTCCACATTCGCCTGAAACGCGCGCGGCGTGCCAAATTCGTCGATCATCACCGAATGGTCGATCACCAGATCCACCGGGGCCAGCGGGTTGATCTTAGAAGTATCCCCGCCCAGCTTGGCGATCGCATCGCGCATCGCCGCCAGATCGACCACGCACGGCACCCCGGTGAAATCTTGCAGAAGGACGCGCGCCGGGCGGTACTGGATCTCGGCCCCGGTGGCGGGGTTCTGCTGCCAATCGACCAGCGCCTTCACGTCGTCCTTGGAGACGGTGAAGCCGTCGTCCTCGAAGCGCAGCATGTTTTCCAGCAGGACCTTCAGGCTGAACGGCAGGCGGCTGATGTCGCCGTATTCCTCGGCGGCGCGGGCCAGCGAATAATAGCCGTATTCGCGGTTGCCGACTTTGAGCGTCCGGCGCGCGCCAAGCGAGTCCTGTCCGACCTGGGTCATGTGTGCAAATCCCTCCTGCTGGATGTCCCGGCGGGCGCGCCCAACCCCGTCCGGAGAGTACGGTGCGGCGATGCGCGTTTCGCTTTGCGAGGTCAAGGGGAGGCGGCCGACCGGAACTTGCCCCGGAACCTGCCAACGTGCCGCCAGATGGGTGAACGTTAACAGTCAGTGGGTCTCCCTGGCGGGGGATATGGAATCAGGGCACTGCATCGACGATGAGCGTCGCGCCGCTGCTGCCGGTGACGGTCAGCTTGTCGCCGGCGGCCGCGTCCGGGCCTTGGGCGAGCCATTCGGTATCGCCGCAGCGCACCCGGCCGGTCCCGCCCTCGATCGCCTGGGTCACGGTGACCTTGCGCCCGACCAGCTGCTGGCCACGCTGATTGAGCAGCGGGTCGGCGCTGACCACCGGGTGACCGCGCAGCCAGCGGCGGCTGCCGATCACGTTGGCCACCGCCAGACCTGCGAACAGCGCGACCTGCAGCGGCAGGTCGAGCGGGACCACGAAGCTGAGCAGCCCGACGATCAGCGCGGCGGCGGCGAACCAGATCAGGAACACTCCGGGCACCACCATCTCGGCGATCGCCAGGACCAGCCCCAGGATCAGCCAGCTCCACTGCGGATCGAGTCCGTCGAGCATCGCCTATTCCGATCGCGGCAGGCTGGGCGGGACGCTGGCCGAGGATACCTGCGGGCGCGGCTGGCGTTGCGCCTGCGCCTGCGGCGGCGCGGTGCCGCCCGACAGCGCATCCCTGACAAGTTCGCCGACCCCGCCGAGCGTGCCGATCAGCTGGGTCGCCTCGATCGGGAACAGGATTGTCTTGGCGTTGGGCGAACGCGCGAATTCGGCGACCGCCTCGGTATACTTCTGCGCGATGAAATAGTTGAGCGCCTGGGTGCCCGAGGTGGCGATCGCGTCGGACACGACGCGGGTCGCTTCGGCCTCGGCCATGGCCGCGCGTTCGCGCGCTTCGGCATCGCGGAAGGCAGCCTCCTTGCGGCCCTCGGATTCGAGGATTCGCGCCTGCTTCTCGCCCTCCGCCTTGAGCACCGCGGCGCTCTTGCTGCCCTCCGCCTCGAGAATTTGCGCACGCTTTTCGCGCTCGGCCTTCATCTGGCGGGCCATCGCGTTGCTGATGTCGGCGGGCGGGCGGATGTCCTTGATCTCGATCCGGGTGATCTTGACCCCCCACGGCTCGGTCGCCGAATCGACCACCAGCAACAGCCGCGAATTGATTTCGTCGCGCTTCGACAAGGTCTCGTCGAGGTCCAGGCTCCCCATCACGGTGCGCAGGTTGGTCGTGGTGAGCTGCATGATCGCCTGATAGACGCTGGACACCTCGTAGGCCGCCTTGCCCGCATCGAGCACCTGGAAGAATACCACCGCATCGACCCCGACCATTGCGTTGTCGCGGGTGATGATCTCCTGTCCGGGGATGTCGAGCACCTGCTCCATCACGTTGATCTTCTGCCCGACGCGATCGACGAACGGGATGATCAGGTGGAGCCCGGGATGCGCGGCGAGCGTGTACTTGCCCAGCCGCTCGATCGTGTAGACGTGCCCCTGGCGGACCACGCGCACCCCCATCAGAAGGAACACGAGAACCAGCACCACCAGCGCGATCAAAAAGATGTCCACTTCACACTCCCCGTTCCACTGGGGGGAGTCTAATGGTTCGTGCGCGGGGGAAAAGCGGAATCAGCAGGTTCAGTAGTGGGTTTTCTCGTCGGGCTTGGCGAGATCGTAACAGGTCTGGAGGTCATACTTCTCCACTCCCGGGCCGCTGGCGAGGACTTCCTTGATCATCCGGTCGTGTTCCTGCGCGACGCTCCGGTCGATCTGTTCGCCGGTCAGGCCCTTTTCGCCGAGCGCCTTGCGCTGGCGCGATTCGACCACCGCGGAGAGGATTTTCAAGTCGCGCGCCTGGGCCCCGTTGAGCCCTTCGCGGGCCGTGACTTCCTCGGAAGCGAGCGCGAGGATCGCGGTGCACTGGGCGAGCGTCGGCTTGGTCAGCGGCGGTACTTCGGCATCGAGCCGCGGCAGGCACGGCGCGATCGTGCGCGCGAGCGTGCCCTGCGGATCGCCCAGCTGTGCGGCCAGCTTCTGGAGGCGCTCGACCTCGCCTTCGAGCAGCGCCTTGACCGCCTCGCGGCTCGCGCCGGTCTGGTCGATCGTCTGCGCGCCAAAGCGGACGAAGTATTCGCGCCCGCGGACTTTTAGCGGGGGAAAGTGCAACGCCGATTCCTCGCCGCGCGCCTGATCCGACGCGACGATCGCGAACACCGCGGAACATGT
>JBDSIP010000302.1:0-2534 GCA_039917915.1 Thermoflexales bacterium | reverse complement strand
CCATCGGCGTCGCGGACGGGGCTGACCGTCACTTCCCACCATTTCGGCGCCCCTTTGGCGGTCGGGCAGAACGCCTGGAACGACGAAACCTCGCCGCCCGCCGCCCGCGCCACGGATCGCCGGATATTGCCCTGTGCCTCCGCAGGCCACACCGCCTCCCACTCCAACCCGCACAGTGGCCCGAAGTCGTCGATCTCCATTGCGCACATGCCGGGGGCGTTCATGTGCAGCAGCCGCCCATCCATGTCCAGCACCTTGACGCAATCGGCTGTGCCGTCCATCAGACTGCGGTTGAACTGCTCGCTCAGCTGCAGCTGGGCCTCGGCCTTCAGGCGATCCGTCACATCGATGCCCACGACGGCGGCCAGCCGCTCCAGCTCTTTCTCGACCTGCAGAAGCGGCCGGCCAGGGGCCGTGGCGAGGGCGTTGCCGATGTCCTCGCCATCCCCTGTTTTACTGGTCATCGTGCAGTATATGCACGCAGGCTTCCATTGACCTGCCTATGGCCTTCTACCGTGCGGTGCAGAAGGCCGTCGATGACGAAGCGGCGGGCCGGCGCGGCAGGCGGTACCCGGCGGTCCCTCACACTGTGGCGGTCGGCCTGATCGGCCGACTTCCCTGCGCTGATTGTCCCCGGGCCGGTGCGGCATAACTCGCTGCGCGCCCCAAGGGCGCTCCGCTCAAACAGATGCCGCAAGAGTGAAACGTGGCGCGCTGAAGCGCGCTCCGGCCCGGGGACAACCAGCGCAGGCGCCACAGAGATCAGGCCCGCCGGGTACCGCCTGCCGCGCCGGCCCTTGTGCCTTGCCTGCTGCGCTTTACGTGAAGTCGAAGTCGGGTTTGGCGCGTTCAGGCGGGCTGACACATGGTCGGCGAATTCGCAGATTGCTGATATAAAAGAATGACTTGGAACAGAAAACGGAGGAGAGTCAAATGGATAGTGGGACCTGTTATCCGACTGATTTGTCGGCTATATCACGTTAGGCTTGGCCAACAAGCATCGTGCCATCCAAAGCTTCGAAATACATCGCCCTTGTCAGTGCGCGCAAGGTCTGCACAGAGTGCCACTCAAGCGGCCTCACCAACCCGGCCTGCGTCCGCAATGGTGCGCTGGACAGCGGCGAAATTGGCCCATGGACCCGTTGGAACGGTGACCTCAACGCCCGCCTTGTCGTGGTAGGTCAAGAGTGGGGTGATATCGCGTCGTTCGAGCGTCAAGGCGGCATTGACACGCCGAGTCCAACGAACGAGATGCTTCGCGAATTGCTGGCCTCTGTAGGTGTCTCAATCCTGCGCGCGCCCGGTTGCGCCCAGTCCAGTGGTGTATTCCTCACGAACGCGGCGCTCTGCCTGAAGATCGGAGGCGCCCAAGCGCCGGTCAAGCAAGAATGGTTCGACAACTGCGGCGCTTCCTTTCTCCGAGCGCAGATAGAGCTGGTCCAGCCGCGAGTAGTTGTAACGCTTGGCGAACGGGCATATCGCGCCGTTCGTGACGCCTTTGCGCTACCCAATGCTAGCTTCCACCGCGCAGCCAATCGCGGCCACCCCATGTCGCTTCCCATCAGTAGCCTACTTGTGCCGGTCTACCATTGCGGCCAGCGAATTCTCAACACTCACCGAAAGCGAGAGGCCCAGTTTCAAGACTGGCTCCTGGTGAAGGCACTTCTCGCTTCGAGCCCGGATGCCTAACCGTTGGAGAGAACTTGACCCGAAGCCGGGCGTCGCCTCTCATCTCCAATTTTGAGGTTCACACTCATGGCCCAAGCTACATCCATTCCCCGGGAATTTCGGTAGCGGCGCAGGAACAATTGTTGCGGCAACTGCTCGCCGACCTGTCCCGCACGAAATTTCTTCGACTACTTGCGTTCGACCTTAGAGATCGGGTCAAACTGCCGAAACGATGAGCGCTGACGCGGCCTTCAACTCAGACGCGGATCTTGTCTTGTTTTCTTGGACGCCTCGCGCAGCTGACCGTTAGTAATCCCAGTCGACAATAGCAATCAGCGCCGCCCTCGCGTCAGGCCGTACCCGGCGGGCCCGATCTCTGTGGCGCCTGTGATGATTGTCCCGGGGCCGGAGCGTGCTTTAGCGCGCCACGTTTCACTCTTGCGGCATCTGTTTGAGCGGAGCGGCCTTTGGGCGCGCAGCGAGTTATGCCGCACCGGCCCCGGGACGATCATCACAGGGAAGTTGGCCGCAAGGCCGACCGCCACAGTGTGAGGGCCCGCCGGGTACGGCCTGATGCGAGCCGCCCCGTCTCGCGGGTATCGGGTGAACTACGCGACCGGCGTCAGTTGCCGAGCCAACGCCTGCCCGCCACCGAAGCTGGTTTGCACGGGCTCAGGACCGCCCGTCGCCAGACGCACCGCGCAGTACTTGAACTCCGGAATCTTGGCGAACGGGTCCAGCGCCGCGTTGGTCAGCTTGTTGGCCGCCGCCTCGTAGTAGCAGAAGGGCACAAAGACCGATCCGCGCGGCGAGCTGTCGTCAGCACGCGCGTACAGCGAGACGCTGCCGCGCCGCGACTCGATGGT
>JBDSIP010000301.1:0-5443 GCA_039917915.1 Thermoflexales bacterium | reverse complement strand
GCCGGCGCGGACCGGTGCCTCGATCAAGCTCGCTGGCGTAGTGCGCGTGATGCAGCGCGGCCTCGAGCGTCTCGACGAAACCGATGCGCGGGAAGACCGGCCCATCGGCCCGGCGGGTGCCTTCTTTTGCAGCGTTCTTCAGCCGGATCTCGATCGGTCCGATCTTGAGCTCGCGCGCGAGTTCGTCCAGGGCAGACTCAGCTGCGTAGGCGGCGTTGGTGCCGCCCGGCGCGCGGTAGGCATTCGCCTTGGGTTTATTGCACAGCACGTCATACCCGTCAATGACGACATTGGGAATATCGTATGGCGCGAGAATGACACCGCTGCCGGCGCCAACGGGCGAACCTGGAAATGCGCCTGCCTCGTATGCCATCCAAACCTGGGCGGCCGTCAGGCGCCCATCGCGGGTCGCGCCGAACTTCACCTTAATGATCGAGGCGCTGGTAGGACCGGTGGCCGCGAGAACCTCAGACCGGTTCATCGTCATCTTGACGGCGCGTCCGCCGGCCTTGCGCGACAGCAGGGCCGCCACGGGCTCGAGATAAACGTTCAGCTTGCCGCCAAAACCGCCGCCGATCTCGGTTGGGATGACTTTGATATGCGAGATGGGCAGGCCCAGAATCTCGGAGATCTCGCTGCGCACACCAAAAGCGCCCTGGGTGCTGCAGTAGACAATGAGTTGGCCATCGGCATTCCACTGGACCGTGGCGCTGTGCGGCTCGATATAGCCTTGATGCACCGTGCCGGTCTTGTATTCGCGCTCTATGGTGACTTCGGCGGCCGCGAAGCCAGCGGCGATATCGCCCTTCTCATGCCGAAAATGCTCCGCCACATTGCTGGGTAATTTTCCCTTTTCGCCCAGCTCGTTCGTGACGACGTCGGGGTGCAATGGCACGGCGCCAGGCGCCATTGCCGTCGCCAGATCGAGGATCGGCGGCAGCACTTCATACTCGACCCGAATCAGCGCGGCCGCCTGATCGGAAATTGTCTGCGTCGTCGCTGCGACCGCCGCGATCGCATGGCCCCAATACAGGGCCGTGCGGCCGGCCAGGATGTTGGTTGACAGGTGGCGCAGGTTCACCGCGCCTTCACCCGAATCGGCGAACTTGTCGGTCATGGCCGGCAAATCCGCGCCCGTGACGACCGCCTTGACGCCCGGAAGCACTTCTGCGACGCTGGTGTCAATCGACAGGATGCGGGCGTGCGCGTGCGGGCTGCGGACCATAGCCCCATAGAGCTGGCCGTTCATGCGGACGTCGGCGCCATACAGCGCGCGACCCGTCACTTTATCCACGCCATCGTGGCGAACCGGGCGCGTGCCAATCACTTTGAAAACAGTCTGGTCTGACATTTGTTTGACCTCCACAATAGCGCGGACGGAATTACGCGGCCGCGGCCGTGGCAAGCACGGCGCGCACGATCTTGTCGTAGCCCGTGCAGCGGCACAGGTTGCCCGCCAGGAAGTGGCGGACTTCGGCCTCAGTCGGGTGCGGATTTCGATCAAGCAGGGACTTGCTGGCGACGATGAACCCGGGCGTGCAAATACCGCACTGCAGCGCGGCATTCTCGAGGAATTGCTGCTGAAGCGGATGCAATCCTTCGCGCGGGGTCAGGCCCTCAATGGTGGTGACCTGGCGCCCCTCGGCCTCGGCCGCGAGGACGAGGCAGGAGTTCACCAGAACGCCGTCCATCAGGACGTTGCACGCGCCGCAGTTTCCATTGCTGCAGCCTTCCTTGGTGCCGGTCAGGAGAAGCGTATCGCGCAACGCATGCAGCAGGGTCTCATGCGGCTCGCACAGGAACTCGGCGGGCTCGCCGTTGACGGTGGAATTAACAACAAGATGGGACATGGGTATTCAGGTGGAGCTAAAGAATTGCAAATATCACGCGAGACGCTTGATCGCCTTGTCAAATGCGCGCCGGGTCAGGACGTTGACGAGGCGCCGGCGCTGGACGGCGGTGCCACGCACATCGTCAATCGGGCGAGCAGCGGCTTCGGCGGCGGCGCCGAGACGCTCAGCCAGGTCCGCCGACGGCACTTGACCGGCAGCGATGCTGGCAGCGTCAGCGACGACGATAGGGGTCGGCCCGACCGCGCCCAGCACCAGGCGCAGGTCGGCGATGCGCCCACTCTCATCCAGGCGCAGCGAGATGCCCGCAGAGGCAACAGCGATGTCCATTTCATTGCGCGGGATGAAGCGCAGATACGCGGCGCAGAAGCCGGGAACGGGCGCGGGGACGCGAATAGACACGAGCAGCTCGCCCGGCGCGAGGGCGTTCCGGCCTGGTCCAAGCAGAAAATCTGCGGCGGCCATTTCGCGGCGCCCGCCCGGTCCGGCAATGACAAGAGTGGCGCCGTGAACGATAAGGGCAGGAACTGCGTCACCGGCCGGGGAGGCGGTGCACAGATTACCGCCCAGGCTCGCCCGGCCTTGAATCTGGGTGCCGCCGATAAGCGAAACGCCGTCAATCAGACCTGGCCAGCGGCGGGCGATCTCGGGATCGCGGGCAATGCTCTGGCAGGACACCGACGCGCCGATGGTCAAGTCATTCTGGGCTCCGATTGCGAGCGCCATGAGCTCGGGGATCCGCTTTATATCGACGACGGCATCGGCCGTCCGGCGGCCCTCGCGGAGCATCGGAATGAGATCCGTGCCGCCGGACAACGGGCGACTTGCACCCTTGGACAGTGCCACGACGGCCTCTTCGACTGTGGAGACGGACAGGAAATTAAAGGTTTGCATCTTCGTGGACGCGCGCCTCGGCGCGCATGTTTGACTGTTTTGGATTGATGTGTGGCCGAGATTATCGCCGGAAACCGGCAAGGCGGGCGCGGGCGTCAAATTCCGTGTCGGGAGAAGCAACCCGCCCAGAACGATGGCGAACGCCAGACCCGAATCCCTGGTCGATGCTATGGGTGTCTCCACGTGGGAGCTGAGTCGGTGCAGTCACGTGCGCGGGGCCTCCTTGGGTTGGGTCGCGGGCGTAGATATGAGTCGCGGGCCAATCTAGCCGCAATGCCGAGCGATGTCAAGAGGCCAAATCGATTGGACCTGTCACGTCCCGCAGATGTTGGGGCCACCTGTCAGGTCGCGCGAGACGCCGAACAACCTGACAGGTGGAAGCTTGTGGCCGGGGACCTGTCAGGTCGCGCAGAAGTTGGGGCCACCTGTCAGGTCCTGCGGGGCGCAGGCTACAATCCATCCTCTCCATGAGTCTTAACAACATCATCGACCTGCGTTCGGACACCGTGACCGTCCCCACCCCCGCCATGCGCGAAGCGATGGCCAGCGCCGAAGTCGGCGACGACGTCTTCGGCGAGGACCCTACCGTCAACCGGTTGCAGGAGATGGCCGCGGAACGCCTGGGCTTCGAAGCGGGCCTGTTCGTGGCCAGCGGCACTCAGGGCAACCTCATCGCGGTTATGACCCATTGCCAGCCTGGAGATGAGGCCATCGTCGGCGACCAAACCCATTTCTATCTGGGTGAACAGGGCGGGATGGCATCCATCGCCGGGGTAAATCCGCGCCCGCTCCCGAACCAGGCCGACGGGACCATGCGGCTTGAGGACATCCAGGCCGCGATCCGGGGCGATGACGCGCACTATCCGATCACGCGCCTGATCGCGATCGAGAACACCCACAACAAGATCGGAGGCGTTGCAGTCTCGGCCGAATACACCCGGGCGCTGGCCGATTTCGCCCATGCCCGTGGGTTGAAACTGCACGTTGATGGCGCGCGGGTCTTCAATGCGGCGGCCGCACTCGATGTGCCGGTCAGCGCGCTGACCGGTCCGGCGGATAGCGCCACGTTCTGCCTGAGCAAGGCACTCAGCGCGCCTGTAGGTTCGGTCTTGTGCGGCTCGCGGGCGTTCATCAAGGCCGCCCACCGCAGACGCAAAGTCCTCGGCGGCGGAATGCGCCAGGCAGGGATTTTGGCCGCCGCAGGGATCGTGGCGCTGGAAGAAATGCCCCAGCGTCTCAAGGACGACCACGCGAACGCCCGTCTGCTCGCTGATGGAGTCTCACGCATACAAGGCCTCACCCCAGTCGGCAGCGTGCCAACCAACATGGTTTATTTCGACGTCGATCCCGCCATGCCCTTCGACGGGCAAGAATTGTGCCGGCGTCTCGAACGGATGAAGATCAAGGCCCTGTTGACGGGCTCGCGCCGCATTCGGGCTGTCCTGCATTGCTGGATCAGCCGCGACGATGTGCTCGAGACCCTGCGCGCGCTCGACGCCGCGGTGAATGCCGGCGACACAATGGCGCCGTCCGACACGAAGGTCGGGGCATACTAAGTCCGCCTGCGTCGCTTCTGCCGATGACGATTCCCACCCTCACAGACGTCCAGGCCGCGCGCGATCGTTTGTCCGGGCGCATCCGGCGCACGCCGATGATGAAGGCCGGTCCCGCCCGACGCGCCCTGGCACCCGGCGCCGACATCACGTTTAAACTCGAGCACCTTCAGATTTCGGGTTCGTTTAAGGCTCGCGGCGCGCTCAACAAAGCCCTCAGCATGCCGTACGAGTCATTGGCTCGCGGTCTGGTGACCGCTTCAGGCGGTAACCATGGACTTGGCGTCGCCTTTGCGGCCTGGCAGACCGGCGTGCCGGCCAGGATCTTTCTTCCCACCAACACACCGGAGAGCAAGGTGGCCAAGCTTAAGGCCTGGGGCGCTTCGGTGACCCTGCAAGGGCTGGATTGGTTCGAAGCCAATGAGGCGGCGCTACTCTGCGCCGAGACCAACAGACTGGCCTACCTGCATCCGTTCGCCGATCCGGCCGTGATCGCCGGCCAGGGCACCCTTGCGCTCGAAATTCTGGAAGATGCGCCGGACACCGATGTCATCGTCGCCGCGATCGGGGGCGGCGGGTTGATCAGCGGCGTTGCGCTTGCAGCCCGGGCGCTCAAGCCGTCGATCCGGATACTGGGCGTGGAACCCACGGGCGCATCTTCGATTTACGACAGCGTCAAGGCCGGCCGCTTGATCACGCTGGATGCAGTGCGGACCCGGGTCAACACCCTTGCGGCACGGGCGACCGAGCCGTTGAACTTCGACATTATCCGCCGCAACGTCGATGGCATCACCCTGCTGACCGATGAGGAGATGCAGGCCGGCGCCGAATGGCTGTGGTTTGAATATGGCATTGCGGCCGAACTCAGCGGGGCCGCGGCCGCCGCAGGACTGTTGTGCGGCAAAGTAACGATCAAACCCGGCGAACGAGTTTGCGTGCTGGTATGCGGCGCCGGCGAAGATGGAGTGAAAACGACATGACAGTCCTGCTCGCCTTTCTGGCGCACCCCGACGACGAATCCTTTGGGATCGGAGGGACGCTGGCCAAGTACGCCCGCGCCGGCGCCGACGTGCATTATTTGTGCGCCACCCGCGGCGAATCCGGAACGGTCGATGATCATCGCATGCGCGGATTCTCAGATGTGGC
>JBDSIP010000300.1:0-3019 GCA_039917915.1 Thermoflexales bacterium | reverse complement strand
GCGGGCGGCGAGTGCCCGCTGCAAGATAACTCGCACGCCTGGGGACCAAATGAGAGTCGCTTTGGCGAAGACAAGCGCCTCGCGCGCAAGGGGGCCGAACTCTCGCCGCTGGTGGTGCTCGACCAGGAGCGGTGCATCGTCTGCTACCGCTGCACGCGCTTCATGGCAGAGATTCCCGGTCAGGCCGAGCTGGACTTTCAGCAGCGTGGCTACAACTCGCAGTTGCGCGTGATTGAAGACCGGCCGATGCAGTCCCGCTTTCACGGCAACATCATTGACCTCTGCCCGTGCGGCGCGTTGACGAGCGAGACCTACCGCTTCCGCTCCCGCCCGCACGACCTTGACCACGCCGATACCGTCTGTTCGCTGTGCCCGGTGGGTTGCAACGTCATTCTGGACAGCCGCTCCAACGAAGTGGCGCGAGTGCGCCCGCGTCAGAACGAAGCGGTCAACGAGATCTGGCTGTGCGATAAGGGCCGTTTTGGGCATCACTACGTTTCCAGTCCCGACCGGCTAACCGCACCGCTGCTCAAGGCAGACGATGGCACGCTGCGCCTGGCGTCGTGGCCCGAGGCTATAGGCAGCGCCGCCGTGGCGCTCCAGCAGGTCAAAGAGCAGCACGGGCCCGGATCCATCGGCGTCATCGGCGGCCGCAACCTGACCAACGAGGATTGCTACGCGCTCGCGCGGTTCGCCACTGAAGTGCTCGAAACGCCCAACATTGATCACCGGATTGGTGCGCGCAACCGCGCCGCGAACCCCCTGGCGGCGCACGGCCTGGACTCCTTCAACACCGAGTACGTCGATGCGGAGAACGCCGATGCGGTCTTCGTCATCGGCAGCGATGTGTACGAGGAGATGCCGGTCTTTTGGCTCCGGCTGCGCAAGGCGGTCACCAAGGGCGCGAAGCTTGTCGTCGCCAACCCGCGCTCAACCGAGGCCGACCGGCTTGCCTTCCGCCGTCTGCGCTACCAACCCGGCCAGGAAATGGCCGTGCTGAGCGCGCTCTCGGCTGCGCTTGGTGGCGGTGACGCGAACGCTGAGTCGGAACGAGCAGGCTTGAACGGCGATGCCGTGCGTGCCGCGGCCGAAGCGTTGAAGGGGGCCGAACGCCCGGTGATCTACGCCGGGGCACGGCTTGCGCTTCGGGAAGACGCCGAAGCGCTCGCCGGGCAGCTTGCCCAGCTTGGAGAAGCGCTGGGGCAGCGCAACCGGATTGGCTTCTTCCCCGAGGGCGCCAACGCCCGCGGCGCCGCCTTCGCCGGTCTGGTGCCGGGAAAGGATGGTTTGGCCGCCGGCGAGATCATCGCGGGCGCGGCCGAAGGGCGCATCAAGGCGCTCTACCTAGTAGGCGAGAACATCCTGGAGACGCATCCCGACCGCGAGCAGGCGCAGCGCGCGCTCGACAATGCCGAGGTCGTGATAGTCCAGGAGCTGTTCGCCACGGAGACCGCCCAGCGCGCAGACATCGTCTTCGCCGGAACCGCCGTGGCCGAGAAAGACGGCTCCCTTACCAACGCAGAAGGCCGCCTCCAGCGCATCTTCCAGGGCATCCGTCCGCTCGAAGGCTCACGTCACGACTGGCGCATCCTCAGCGACCTCTCGGCCGAGATGGGTGCCTCACTGGGCTACGCCGCCGCAATAGAAATCACACGCGACCTGCTGAGTGATCTACCCGCCTACGCCGCCGCCAACGGAACCATCCCCGCTGACGGGCTGGTGTGCAGAGATACCCCTCTATCCCCAACCCTTTCTCCCTCAAGGGGAGAAAGTGAGCAGACCCAACCACAGCCAGCGGCGTCCATCCCCTCTCCCCTTGAGGGAGAGACGGGTGAATACGCGCCACAAAGTGGAAGAAGCGTAGAGGGCCGGTCCGTGGGGGCCGTAGGCCAAGGAGAGGGAACCTTGGCCCTGCTCACCTATTCCGAACTGCTTGGCGACGAAACCGTTGTCCGTGCCACGCCAGAGCTGCTTCAGATGGTGCCTGATCCATACGTCGAACTGAACTCGGCCGATGCCGGGCGGCTGGGTGTTGCGGCCGGGCAGACGGTGGCGCTCTCTACCGGTAAGGGCAGTGTGGAGCGGGTGGTGCGCGTGAACCGGCGCTGCCCGGAAGGGGTGTGTTTCACGCCGGATAACAGCGGGAAACCGCGCATCAACGCAATCCTAGACTGGAACGAGCCGTATCCTCGCGTCCGGCTCGCGTCGGTAGTCACAGCGGCGACGGCAGGCAGGGCGAACCCAACGGCGGTCACTGCCTGATGTTTGACCTTCTCGCGCTCATCAACTGGAATATCGTCCTTGCGATCGTGACGGCCTTCATCAAGGCGTTCGTGATCGTGAACTTGCTGCTGGCCGCGTTCGCCTACATGACGCTCACCGAGCGCAAGGTAATGGGGCGCATGCAGGTGCGCTACGGCCCCAACCGGGTCGGCCCATTCGGTCTTCTGCAACCTATCGCAGACGGCATCAAGCTGGCGTTCAAGGAGGACATTACTCCCTCCCAGGCAAACATGTGGGTGCACACCATTGCGCCCATCCTTTCGCTCGCGCCAGCGCTGATTATCTTCGCCGTCATCCCCATTGGGCCATCTACCTGGGTCTTCAACCAGCCGTGGACGTGGTACGTCGCCAACATCAACGTTGGGTTCCTGTACGCCACCGCTATCGCCTCGCTCGGTGTCTACGGCATCGTGCTCGCCGGTTGGGCATCCAACAACAAGTACTCGTTGCTTGGTGGATTGCGCGCCTCGGCGCAGATGATCAGCTACGAGCTGGCGCAAGGGTTGGCGGCGCTTACGGTGGTCATCATGGCGGGCTCTATCAACCTGTATGAGATCGTGGAGCAGCAGAACCGCGCGTACCTTCCCTTCGGCCTGTTCCCCGTCGTAGGTTGGATTGCGTTTGCGGTCTATTTGATCGCGGGCATCGCGGAATCTAATCGCGCCCCATTTGACCTGCCGGAAGCGGAGGGCGAATTGGGCGCGGGCTTCCATACCGAGTACTCGGGTTTCAAGTG
>JBDSIP010000299.1:0-10019 GCA_039917915.1 Thermoflexales bacterium | reverse complement strand
GCCATGGCCCGACCCGATACTCGACTCGCCATTTTTCAAGCTACTTGATCACGCAGGGCTCGCCGACCTTGACCGGATCCGGCGCCCAGCACACGGCCTTGGCATCGGTCATCACACCTTGCAGAATGGCCTTCTGCTTGGCGAGGGTGGCGGTGATGTCGGCCTTGTTCAACACGATCTCGGTAAAGGTGTCGCGGTAGACCTTGTTGAAGTCGCCGCCCTTGGCGCCCAACCCCTGCGGGATGAGCACGGGGATCGCCTTCGCATCGGCGGCCTGGGCTTTGACGGCGCCGCCCATGGCCTTCTGCCAGGCGGGCGCATTGGCGGGCAGGTCGCCGCCGCTGACCGGGTAGAAGCCGATGGCCGACAGGTTCGCGGCCTGGGTCGACGCGCTGGTCATGAAGTCGATCAAGGACTCGGCGCCGGCAGCATTCGGGGCGGTGTTCGGGATCGATAGACCGGCCAGGATGACCATGTAGGCCCGGCCCTTGGGTCCGATCGGGGCCGGGGCCGCCACGAAGTCATCGGGTTTGTTGGCAAAGGCATCCTTCAGGCGCGCCACGTGATCGATGGTCACCCACACTTCGCCGCTCAGGAGCTGCTCCTGCATGAAGTTGTAGGTGGTGCTTTGCGGGTTGACATACTGCCACAGATCGACGAAGTACTTCCAGCCCGCGGCCGCGTCGGCGGTGCCGTAGGTGGCGGCTGTGCCGCCGCTGAAAGCCGGGATGAGATAGCCCTGTAAAAAGCGGTGGATCAGGCCGTTGTTGCCGGCCGCGAAGCCGATCTTGGCTTCCTTCTCGCCGTCCTTCATCGCCTTGCCCCAGGCCAGCAACTGGTCGTAGGTCAGGTTGTTGACGTCGGCCCCGGCAGGCAGGTACTTGAGCGCCTTCTTGTTGATCGCCATGATCAGAGTGGCCTGCATCCAGGGGATCATCTGGGTCTTGTCGGTCCCGAGCTTGCTCACTTCCCAGAAGCTGGCGGGAATGCCGCGCTCCCCGAGCTTGGCTTTGAGCGCAGTCAGGTCTTTGATCTGGCCGATGAGCGGCGAGATATCGCCCACCAGGCCGGCTGCGACATCGACCGTGCCCTTGCCGGCCTTGTTTTCAGCCGTGATCTTGTCCAGGAACGGGCCGGAGGCCTCGGTGATGAGCTCCACCTCGCCCTTGAACGTGTTGATCACCTGCTTGCGGATGGCTTCAGCCTCGTTGACGGTATTGCCCTGGGTGCTGTAGAAAAGCACCTTGCCGGCGGTGGCCGGCGGGGCAGTGGTGGCGGCCGGTTTGGCGGCCTCCGTGGGTTTGGCGGGCGCCGCAGTGGGCGCCGCCGGGGCGGCGGCCGCGCAGGCGGAGAGCGCAAGGCTCAACGCGCCGGTCAGACTCAGCAGCTTGGCGAGTTTCGGGTTCATCTGGAGGCTCCTTTTGGTTTGGGTCAAAACGTTTTGGACAGACAATATTCCAAAACGTTTTGGACATTATGCGCAATTTTCGGATTTGCGCAAGTGGGGGCGTGAAGGCCCCCGATGGCTCCTGCAAAGTCAACGTCAGCGGGTCAGAAAACTCGCCGAGACCCTCGCGGGCCAAGAAATTCGACAGAAGAAACGTTGCTGCTCAGGCCAGGGTGCCGATAGCCAGAAACGGCTACCCAATCGGCGCGAATCTGCGTTAATCGGCGGACAAAACCTGCCGTGCCCGTTGGGGCCGACCGGACTTGGACATGGATCTATCCGCAGATTCACGCAGATTAGCGCCGATTAGGGCGTGGCCTGAGCAGTTACGAAGAAAGGAAGAACGGGAGAAAGGGAGCGAAAGGGTTTCTCCCTTCTCCCGTTCTCCTGCAAAATGCCTGATTCCGTCAGATATCATCAGCCTACTCATGCGCCTCATCCCCAATCCTGCCTCGCTCGACCTCATCGGCTCCGGTTTCGCGCTCTCCCCCAACACCGTCATCTCAAGCCCGCCCTCGCTGCGGGCCGAGGCCAAGATGCTGGCCGGCTGGTTGCGGCCAGCGACCGGCTTCGCCCTCACCATCGTGTCGAATTCGCGCGAGAACGATGTAATTGAACTCGGCCTGTCGGAAGCCCTCGCTCATGAGGCCTATACGCTCGAGGCGACGCCCGAGCGGGTGAGCATCCGGGCCGGGGATGCCGCCGGCGCTTTCTATGCCGGGCAAACCCTGCGTCAGCTTCTGCCGGCCGGCATCTTTACCGCCCAGCCCATCGCCATGGTCGCCTGGACGGTGCCCGGGGTGCGCATCGCTGACGCCCCGCGCTTCGGCTGGCGCGGCTCGCATCTCGATGTCTCGCGCCATTTCATGCCGCTCGCGTTCATCAAGAAGCACCTGGATTTGCTGGCCCTGCACAAGATGAACGTCTTTCATTGGCACCTCACCGATGACCAGGGCTGGCGCTTTGAGGTGCGCAAATACCCGCGCCTGACCGAGGTTGGGGCCTGGCGGGCGACGACGCGCCTGGGCCACGAGTACGACAAGCGTGATCAGTTTGATGGCCTCCCCCATAGCGGCTTTTACACCCAGGCCGAGGTGCGTGAGATCGTCGCCTACGCCGCCGCCCGTCACATTCTGGTCCTGCCCGAGTTCGATATGCCCGGCCACATGCAGGCCGCCATCGCCGCCTACCCCGAATTGGGCAACTTCGACGCCCCGGTCGAAGTCTGGCCGCACTGGGGGATCTCGACCCGGGTGCTCAACATCAGCGAACAGACCATCGCCTTCGCCCAGGATGTGCTGACCGAAGCGCTCGAGATCTTTCCGTCAAAGTACATCCACCTCGGCGGGGACGAGTGCCCGCGCGACGAGTGGGTCGAGTCGCCCCGCATGCAGGCCTTTATGCGCGAGCAAGGCATGACGGACGAAGCCGAGTTGCAGGCCCATTTCATGAAGCGCATGGACACGTTTCTGGCCGAGCGCGGGCGGGTGCTGGTGGGCTGGGATGAGATCCTCGAAGGCGGGCTGGCCCCCAACGCGGTGGTCATGTCGTGGCGGGGCGAGCAGGGCGGCATCACGGCCGCCCAGACCGGCCACGATGTCGTCATGGCCCCCTATCACACAACGTATTTCGACTACTACCAGTCGGAGGACCGGGCCAATGAGCCGCTGGCCATCGGCAACTACACCCCGCTTGAAAAGGTGTGCGCCTATGAGCCTATCCCGGCCAATCTCGAGTCCGCCCACGCCGGGCGCGTCCTTGGCGCGCAGTGCCAGTTGTGGACCGAATACACCCCCACCCCCGCTGCGGCGGAATACATGCTCTACCCGCGACTGTGCGCATTCGCCGAGGCGGTCTGGACGCCCAGGGCACGCCGCGATGCCGGCGGCCTGCTGAAGGGTCTGAAGGCCCACCAGCATCGCCTGGCGCTGCTGGGCGTGGCCCAGCGGCTGATGGGGTGAGCGAGCGCGATATCCCCGGCTCCGCCGGCGTCGCGTCCGCGGGCCGATGACCGTGCCGAGGATCGCCGGCGTGACGTGCGCGGGCCGATGACCGCGACAGCGGGCCGTCTGGATCTCCGCTCACCATCGAAAACCGCGCCGGGGATGAAACGACGAGCAAAAGGTCAAAATCGAAATCGAGAGCGATGGCCCCCGCCTCGCAACTTTTGGGATAACTGCTATATTAGTTTCGCTACGGGTGGCGCGGCCGGACGTGTCGCGAGTCGTTGCACGAGGCCTGTCCCCCGTGACAATCATCAACCTTCGATGACTTGCCTCATGGCAGAGCAGTCACGGAGGCCATCAACATCATTCCGGAGGAACTCAATGAAAAAACTTAGCGCACCAAGGCAGGCTACCTTTCTGATCGCCGTTGTGCTCGCCGTTCTCGGCCTGCTCTCGACCCTCGTCCCGATCCCAGTCTTGTCCGGATACTCGTTCTGGCTCGTCGTCGTCGGTTTTGTTGTGCTCGCGCTGGGCAACATTTTCGACGGCATGTAGGTCGGCCCGATAGCTATGAGCCATGAGCTATGAGCCATGAGCCATGAGCCATGAGCTGTGCGCGGTGCGCGAGAACGCTTTCTCACAGCTCATGGCTCACAGCTCACAGCTCATGGCTCATGGCTCATGGCTCACGGCTCACGGCTCATGGCTAAAAGCTAACGGCTGAAAGCTTCAAAGGCCAGGGCCGCCGCGCCGGCCAGGCCCGCGTCGTCGCCCAGGGCCACCCGCACGATCGGGATCGCCCGATACGGTTCCAACGCAAATTGCTTCACCGTCGCCCGCAACGGCTCGAACAGCAGCTCTCCCATCAAGGTCACGCTGCCGCCCAGCACAACGATCTCCGGATCAAAGGCGTGAATGGCGTTAATGACGCCGTATCCCAGAATGCGGCCGGTCCGGCGCACGATCTCGAGGGCCAGCGCATCGCCGGTCTCGGCGGCTTCGCTCACATGCCGGGCCGTTACCTGGCTTACGATGCCGCCGGCGAGGTCCAGGATCCGCGAGGCCCGTCCGGTGAGCAGGCGCTGCTGCGTATAACGTGCAATGGCAGGACCAGCGCACATCCCCTCGAGATTCCCGGGCACACCGGCGTGTTCGGCCGGCGCGTTCATGTCCAGGATGAAATATCCGAATTCGGTCGCGAAGCCGCGCGCGCCCCGAATCAGCCGGTCATCGCATATGGCGCCGCCGCCGATCCCAGTGCTGACCGTGAAATAGACAAGATTCCGGACCCGCCCGCCGTCCGCGCCGGCGTGGCTGCCCGCGCCATAGCGCTGCTCGCCCAACCCGGCCAGGTTCGCGTCGTTGTCGATTACGCACGGCAAGCCGAGGGCTGCCGCCAACCGGTCGCGCAGCGGCACGTTGATCCAGCCCGGCATATTCGGCGCCATCAGGATCACGCCCTTGAAAGGGTCGAGCGGGCCGGGCGCGGCCACCCCAATCGCGCCCGGGCTGGAATCGCGCAGGATGCCCCGCGCGCTTTCGATCAGCCGGACGATGACGGCATCGGGCCCTTCCTCGATCCGGGTCGGCTGGCGATCCTTGCGCAGCACGGTCCCGGCCTGGTCCAGCAGAGCGACCCGGTAGTTGGTGCCCCCCAGGTCAATCGCGAGTACGGTTTCGGTCATGAGTGGCTCTCGTGCGCGGCGGACCGCATCGCGGCGGCCGCCAAATATGGATCGTGGCCGATGACGCTCGCGCCAAACAGATCCAACGATCCGATATCAGACGAAGCCGCATCGGCGCGGCCGCGATCGACGATCCGGGCGATGAAGGGAAAGCCGCGCCAATCCGGATCGTCCGGGCGCTCGGGGAGGCCATCAGCGCTGATGGGCGGCATGACGACGCTGGCGGTGAAGGCCCGCGTCCCAGCCAGGTCGATCAGCGCCCGCAATGCGCGGGCAAAGGCGCTGGCCAGGCTGTCGTCAAAGGCCGCGCCAAACAGCCACGTATCGTAGCCGCGCAACGCGCCCAGGTTGATCAAGCCAGGCAGGCCGGCAAGCTCAAACCCGAGGCCCACGTCGGCGTGGGCGGCCAGCAGATCGGTGAAATAGTCCGACCCATGTTGCGCGCGATATCCCAGCGCCGCAAGCCGCAAGCGTTCGATGAAGGCGTAGGTTCGGCCGCGGGCCAGCGCAAGCTGGGCGTGGGCATGCGGGATCGACGCGCCACCCATCGGCCCGCCATTCCACATCCACGCGAAATAGCGCGCGTCGGGGGCGGCCTGGCGCGCCCGGCGCGCCCATTCGCGCGACGCAGCGAAGTAGTCGCGCATATGCGCCTCGTCGACCATAAGAGGGTCAAACGTATCGAAGATCAGCACCGTGTTCATCCCCTCCCAGCGCGCGATGTTGCTGGTGGTCACGCAGTACTTGCCGTGCACACGGCCAAACGTGTCGGCGGCGGTGGTCTCGAGCGGGTTGGCGAAGATGTCGGCCGGCGCCTGGCCATTAACAGACTGCGATCCACGGTCTGCGGTCCGGACCGGCATGGGCCGGCGCATCCGGATCGGGTTGTACTGCGCTCCTTCCCAGGTGACCGTGTTGGTCACCCGGACGACGGACTGGCGCTCGACCGCCTCGACGGACCCGAATGTCTCGATCGCCCAGGGCCGCATCGAAACCGGCACAACGCACTGACCTTCGCAGCGACTTACCTCGAACAGGCGCTCGAAGCGAGCCCGCGCTTCCGGCGCCAGCCCTGCAATTCGTTCGGGGAGGTCGGTGATGGTCATGTGAGAGTCATGGTGCGCTACGCATTCCGTTCGCCCACGACCAGCAGCCCGCCGCCCTCGGAGCCCCACGCGTCGGCGTAGCGCGCGCGCATTTCGCCCAGGCGCGCGGCCAGCTTGTTGCGAGTGTGGGCCGGCCCGATGCCAAGCCAGCGCAGCCTGGGGGCCATCAACGTCGAGAGCAGGGTGCGTTGGCCAATCCCGAACTCGGCATTCATCTGGTCCCAGGCCAGCATCGCCGCGGGCGAAACGTAATAGCGGGCCAGGCTCAGGGTGATCCCCACGGCGGCGAAGAGGGCCGCCCATTCCGCGGGGGTGTGATAGTGATGATGCGCAAAACGCTTGTCGATAACATCCGAATACGCCCGGGCCGCCTCCGGGCTGGCCGCAGTCTTGACCCCGTGCAGCAGCCCGCGGAACTGATCGCTCGGAACGGTCAGGACCAGCTTCCCGCCCGGGCGCAATACCCGGGCGAGCTCAGGCAGGACGTTCTCCGGATCAGGGATGTGCTCGACAACCGAATTGCTATAGACCGAGCCAAACGTGCCGGTGGCATACGGCAAGGCATGCCCGTCGGCGAATTCCACGCCTTCGGTGTAGACCCCGCTCGCGCGAGCGCTGGGCAACTCGCCCGTGGCGATATCGCAGCCATACACCCCCGGCTGTTTTCCAAAGATCGCCTCGGTGAACATTCCGTCCCCGCAGCCAAAGTCCAGCATGGGCGCGGGAAAGTCGATTTCGCTCAATGCATGGGCCTCGATCGAGCGCCACAGCGCGACCGGGGGGACAAACCAATAGCGCTCGAGAAAAGCGTCCAGATAATTGCGCTCGCGGCGGACGGCCAGCGCGGGCGTTTGAAGTGCGGATGACATGCCGCCATTGTAAATTGCCGCATCTCGTACAATCGCCCTGATGCGTTTTCTCAAGCTCGGCGGCTCGCTGCTCACGGACAAGACCCGCGATAACTCGCCGCGGGACGACGTGGTGGCTCGAGCCTGCGCCGAGATCGCGGCAGCGCTGGCTGCTCAACCCGGCGGGCCGCTGGTGCTAGGGCACGGCTCCGGCTCGTTCGGGCATGCCGCGGCCAAGCGCCACGGCACCCGTCAGGGCGTGCGCGACGCGGACGGCTGGCGCGGCTTCGCCGAGGTATCGGTCATGGCGGCCCGGCTCAATCGCATCGTGGCGGATGCGCTTTATGCAGCGGGCGTCCCGGTGATTTCGTTCGCGCCATCGGCCAGCGCCCAGTGCGAGGACGGGCGCCTGGTCTATCTCGACACACGCCCCTTGCGGGCGGCGCTTGCGCGCGGTTTGGTCCCGTTGGTCATGGGCGATGTCGCCATCGACACCGTCCGCGGCGGGACGATCGTCTCGACCGAGGAGGTTTTTGCCTGGCTGGCCGCCGAGCTGGCCCCCACCCGGATCCTGCTGGCCGGTGAGACCGATGGGGTGCTGGCCGGCTACGGCACATCCCGTCCGCGCGTCATCGGACGTATCACGCCCGCCAATTGGGCGGCGCTGCGCGCAGGTGTGGGCGCCTCGCGCGGCGCCGACGTCACCGGCGGCATGGCCGCCAAGGTCGGCGACATGCTCGCCCTGTGCCAGGCCCGGCCCGGGCTGGAAGCCGTCATTTTCTCGGGCCTCGAGCCCGGCGCGATCGAGCGCGCGCTTTTGGGCGGCGGGCCAGGCACAACGGTCTGCGCCGAGTAAGTCCCGCAACACCATGCCGCCCGTCAAAGACTATTACCGCCTGTTGCAAGTCGACCCGGCGGCCCCGATCGAGGCGATTGAGGCGGCCTATCGCCGGCTCGCCCGCGAGGCGCACCCGGACCTGAACGATTCGCCCGATGCGACCCAGCGGATGCAGGAGCTGAACGAAGCCAGGGCCGTGTTGCGCGATCCGCTCAAACGGGCCGCCTTTGATGTCACGCGCGCGTCCGTGCCAGTTCCCGTTCCCCGACCCGCCCCACAGCCCGCGCCGCGACGTCCACCTGCGGCACGCCCGCCTGGGCGGGAGCAAGCGGCGTCGCCGACGCGCGCCCAGCGGCGGCAAGCCTCACCGGAAGCTCCGCGTCCGGCGCCCAGGCCAGCGCCGGCGCGCTCGGTTGACCGGGAGAAGCAGCGGGACAGGGCCGATGCCGTGCGCGCGCGGATGGCCGATGACGCCCGCCGTGAAAGCACCGTGCTGGGCTGGGGCTCGATCGCGATCTTCGCCCTGTGGGCGATCCTGCTCGTCAACGTTCTGCCGCCCCTGCTCAGCGAAGTCAGCGCCGGGATGATGGCAGCCTTGCTCGGGATGGCGGTGGTATTGACCTTGCCGTTCGGCTACGCCCTCGATCAGCTCCTGGGCAGAAAGCGGTCGCGCGGCCAGATCATCTTTGTCGGGATCACCACCTATTTTGGCCTGGTCGCCGCCGCGTACGTGTGCGGCGGGCTGGTCCTGATTCTGATGCCGACTCACCCGGCGATCGCTCCAGCCGACACGGGGCTGGTCTTGATCCTGGCCGGTTTGATGGCCCTGATCCATTTCATTGTGGCCTTCGGGCTGCACCGCCGGGCGCGGGCCGGCCAGATCGGGGCGCTGGCCCTCGCCACCGGCGGGGTGATCGTGGCAGTGTTGCTGCTTCGCTCGCAGCCAACCGGGGCTGGGGCCGCCCTCGCCTTGAACGCAGCTTTGATCGTGGCCACGATCAGCCTGGAGCCGTGAAATCCAAACTCGGCATCTCCGGGGGATGCTGTGTTTGGAATCGGTTCGGTCAGGGAGTCACGATCAAGCCGGATTCGTCGTCCAGAATCCTCTGTTTGCGGGCAGCCCCCCACTTGTAGCCGCCCAGCCGGCCGCCAGCCGCGACCACGCGATGGCAGGGCACAATGACGGCGGCGTGATTGGCCCCGCAGGCCTGGGCAACGGCTCGCGCCGCGCCTGGGCGTCCAATCGCCTCGGCGACCTGAGCGTAGGTTCGGGTCTTGCCGCGCGGGATCTCGCGCAGCGCGCGCCACACCTGGGTTTGGAACAGCGTGCCGTGCAGGTCGACCGGAAAGCGGGCCAGGTCGGTCGGCGCGCCGGCGACATGGGCGGCGATGGCGCGGGCACAGGCAAGCAGCCCATCGCGCTCGGCCGATTCCGCGGCAGCCTGAATCTCCGCGGCGGGGAATTCGCTGCGCAGCCCGGCGACAAGACCGGCCTCGCCCTCGCCAAAGCTCACCGCGCAGATACCGGCGGCGGTTGCCGCAACCAGGATCAGCCCGAGCGCGCTCGGCGCGACGGCATAGGCGATCCGCTCGCCCTGCCCGCCCTTGCCATACGCCGCGGGGGTCATCCCAAGCGCGCCGGCGGTCTCGTACAGCCGGCTGGGCGCGCCGTAGCCGGCGGCGTATACCGCTTCGGTGACGGTTGCCCCGCCCCGCAGCTCGGTCTTGACCTTGTTCATCCGGGCGGCCCGGGCATATTGAGCCGGCGATAATCCAACGGTTTTACTAAACGCACGCTGCAGGTGAAACGGGCTGACCCCCAGCCGGACGCCAAGCTCGCTCAATGGAAGCGCGCCCTCGGCGTCGAGGAGCGCCCGGGCGCGCGCGACGAATTCGGGCGCGGACTGAACAGGCTGATCGGGCCGGCAGCGTTTGCAGGCCCGGAAGCCGGCCGCCGCGGCTTCGGCGGGAGACGCGAAGAAGAGGACGTTTTCGGGCCGGGGTTGGCGCGACCGGCACGACGGCCGGCAGTAGACCCCGGTCGTTTTGACGGCGTAGACAAAGGCGCCATCCTGGCGCGCATCGCGGTCGAGGACCGCCTGCCACTGCTGTTGTTCAGTCATGCGCACAAGAATACGCCGATGCCCTG
>JBDSIP010000298.1:0-15642 GCA_039917915.1 Thermoflexales bacterium | reverse complement strand
GATCACCCCCGGCGGAGCCGGGGGTGATCGCTTCCGATAGCCGGTTGCGACCGTTAGGCTACTTCCAGGTGTCGGCCTTCCACTCGGGGTGCTGGCGGACAGCGGTCTCAGCCAGGGTGTCGAGCAGCTTCTGATAGGCGACCATCGACTGTTCCAGGGTGGCGGTCCCGGCCAGGTAGTCCTGAAAGATCTTGATCTCAGCCACGGTGCTGGCCTGAGCGAACGAGTTGTTGATGTCCATGAAGCTGGCCCGCGAAGTCGAGGCCGGCGGGTCGATGAACCCGCTGTAGCGCTTGGCCTGCTGCGGGTTGCCGGCGAAGACCTTTTCCGGCGCGGTGCCCGAGACAAAGCACGGCACGCTCTGAATGCCGCACCAGTAATCGTTGCCCTTCGCGCTTGTGACGTATTGCAGCAAATCCAGGGCCAGGTCGAGCCTGCCCTTGTCGACGGTGGTCTTGGGGATAAACAGATACTGCGAGCCCGAGCCCAGACCGGCGTTGCCAATCCGCTTGGGGGTGCCGCCCTTGAGCGACGGAAGATAGAAGGTCCCCCAATTGAACTTCACGTTCGGATCGCCCTCGATGATGGGCATGTTCAGCCGCACGATCGGGTAGAAGGCGACCTTGCCCTGGGTGAACAGGTTGCCCGGCGCGGGCGGCGCTAGGTATCCCTCATGGAAGTAGGGCGACCAGTCCTTGAAGGTGGTGAACAGCGCCTGGACACCGGGGTCCTTAACGTTCCATTTGCCGGTCTTGATGCACCAGCTGGCTTCCTTCTGGCTGATCTGGCCGTCTTTCTTCTCATCGGCCTGGCCGTCGCAGGCCTTGATGATGTCGGGCATCAGCTCGTCGGTCAGGATGCCGACATACCACGAGAAGACATAGGCTTCGTTTCCGGCGGTCGGCATGAAGAAGGGCTGAATGCCGGCGGCCTTTAGCTTCTTCTCGGCGTCGACGAACTCGGCCCAGGTCTTGGGCAGGGCGGTGACGCCGGCCTTGTTGAGCAGGTCCATGTTGTAGAGCACAGCCGTGTCGCCCAGGTCGCCGACAAAGGTCGTGCCCACCATCACCGTCTTGCCGCCGGTCGTCACGCCGTCGAGGGCGATGGCCTTGAGCGGGAAGTCATCCTTCCAGGTCGGGTTGCTGCTGTACGGGTTGGGCTTGGCCAGATCCGCGGTGAAGTCATACTGCAGATCGACGTCGATCTGAGCCGGCGAGGGGAAATACTGCATGACCACGTCGGCGAGGGTCTTGGAGCGCAGGTTGGTGGTGATGTAGCCGAAGAGGTCGGTGACCGTGCCGAGCATGGGCTGCAGGGTGAGCTTGACGTTGGGGTGATTCTTTGCCCACTGCTGCATCAGCAGATACATCGTGTAGGACGGATGCTTTGGATCAGCCGAGATGTCGCGCCAGGTGTTGACGACCAGCTCGCCGCTCAGATTTGGGCGGCTGGCCGCGGTAGCGACCGGCGCCGGCGGAAAGGCCGTCGCGGCCGGAACAGCCGTTGCAGCCGGGGCCGTCGTGGCTGCTGGCGCGGCCGGTGCCGTTGTCGCGGCGGGCTTGGGCGCATCGGTGGGCTTGGGAGGGGCCGCCGTCGGGGCGGGGGTGGCGGCGCCGCACGCGGCAAGCAACAGGGCGGCAGTGATTCCGACGCCCAGCCACTTCGCGCGGCGAGCAGAGGTAGGTGGATGTTCCATCGCGGGTTTCTCCTTTTGAATCAGGCGGTTGGTTTCGATATCTTACTGTTTCTTTCGATATCTGTCAAGAAGGCGGTAATTTCGAAAGATATTGACAGGATATCGAAAGTCTTTTACAATGTCGGCGTGTCTGCCCACCTCTCGATCCTGCGTAAGGACAAAATCCTGGAATACCTGCGCACCCGCAGCGCGGCCAGTGTCACCGAGTTGAGCGATCTGCTCGAAGTGTCCGAGGTGACCGTCCGTCAGGATCTCAACACCATGGCTGCGGAAGGTTTTCTGGCCCGCACCCGGGGCGGCGCGATGCTCAGCAGCCGTTCCACCAATGAGTTCACCTTCGGCGCGCGGGTGGCCATCAACGCCGAGGTGAAGCAACGCATCGGCGAGGCCGGGGCCAGCCTGATCAATCCGGGGGATTCGATCATCCTCGACGCCAGCACGACCGGCCTGTATGTGGTTCGCGCGTTGCTCACCCGGCGCGATCTGCACGACATCACCATCATCACGAATGGCATCCAAACCGCCCTCGAGCTGGTCAATCGACCGGACATCACCACCATTCTGACCGGCGGGCAACTGCGCATGACGGCGGTGTCGTTGATCGGATCGGTGGCCTGGGACATGCTGGCCGGCATCAATGCAACGATCGGCTTCTTCGGCGCGCGCGGCATCACGGTCGAACACGGCTTGACCGATGTGCATCTGCAGGAATCCAACGTCAAGGTCAAGATGATCGAGCGCTGCCAGCAGGTGGTCGGCCTCGTCGATGCCACGAAATTTGGAGAAGTGTCCCTCATCAGCTTCGCGTCGATCGACAAGGTGCAGCGGATCATCACCGACACGGCTGCGCCCGCGGACCAGGTAACGGATCTGCGCGCCCACAGCGTCAACGTTATGCTGGCCTGATCCGCACTCGCCGCCCCAGCGGCCCAAACCCAAACCATGAGCAACTTGCTGAGGATACCCTGCGACGGGCTCGAGATCGTGGCCGAGACGTTCGGCGACGGTCCGCCCCTGGTCTTCGCCCACGGCCTGTCTGGCAACCGGCACGGCGTGCGCCGGCAGCTCGCGGCGCTGGCCGACCGATATCGCATCGTCATCTTCGACCAGCGCGGGCATGGGGACTCGAGCCCGGTGACCGATCCGGCCCGCTACACTCCTGACGCAATGGCCGAGGACATGGCCGCGGTGATGGATACCCTCGGCATCCCCAAAGCCATCGTCGGCGGCGAATCGATGGGCGCCGATACCACCTTGACCTTCGCCCTGCGCCACCCTGAGCGAGTCGACAGGCTGCTGCTGACCGTGCCGGCGTTTGGCGAATCCGTCAACTCAGAGGCGCCCCGCATGATCGAGATGGCGGACCGCATCCAGGCCCTCGGCCTGCCCGCGTTTTTGGCCGCCGCGCGCGAGGCCTGGCGTAATCAGTTCTTCTGGCCCGAGGACGTCATCGAGGTCGTCGGCGGGGCGTTCGCCTCGCATCAGTCGGACAGTCTGGCCGCGGCCATGCGCACCGTCATGAACTGGACAATGCCCGACATGGAGCCGCTGCGCGCGCTGCGTTGCCCGACCTGCGTCATTGCCTGGCCGGACGATCCGCTGCACCCGCTTGCGCTGGCCGAGCGGATCGCCGCGCTCATCCCGCGCGCCCAGATCGAAGTCATGCCCACCCTGCCCGAGGTGTTTCACAATCCCGGCCTGGTCGGGGCCATCTACGGGCGCTATCTCGCCCAGGTCCTGTGAGTCCATATGTCCAACGCACAACGTTACTCTATTTTGGCCGAACAACTCGCCGAGACCGGCGTCAATATCGAGGCTGCCAGGGCGGCCCTCAAACAACAGCGAATCGAGACGCCCTCATGGGGCTACGCCAACAGCGGCACCCGCTTCAAGGTCTTCCCCTGGGCCGGCGCGGCCCGCAGCGTGCCAGAGAAACTCGATGACGCCGCCCTGGTCCACAGCCTGTGCGGCATCGCCCCGACGGTCGCCATCCACATCCCCTGGGATCGGCCGCCCGACGACGATTACGCCGGTATGCGCCAATATGCCGAGTCGAAGGGCATCGCCATCGGGGCGGTGAATCCAAATGTCTTCCAGTCCGAAGACTATCGGCTGGGTTCGTTGGGCAATCCATCGGCCGCCATCCGCGAGGCCGCCCTCGACCACATCATCGAGTGCTGCGAGATCATGCCCAGGGTCAACAGCAACATCCTCAGCCTGTGGTTCGCCGATGGGACCAACTACGCCGGCCAGGACGACCTGCGCGCGCGCAAACAGCGCTTCGAGGAGTCACTTGGTGTGGCCTATGGCCGCCTGCCCGCCGGGGCCCGGATGATGATCGAGTACAAGTTCTTCGAGCCCGCTTTCTACAGCACGGATGTGGCCGACTGGGGCATGGCCCTGCTCATGGCTCTCAAGCTCGGGCCCCAGGCCCAGGTGCTGGTCGATCTGGGCCACCACGCCCAGGGGGTCAACATCGAGCAGATCGTCGCGGCGCTGCTGGACGAAGGCCGCCTGGGCGGCTTCCACTTCAACAACCGCAAATACGCCGATGACGACTTGATCGTGGGCAGCGTCAACCCGTACGAGCTCTTCCTGATCTACAACGAGCTGGTGGCGGCCGGCGACTCGGCCCGGGACGTGGCCTACATGATCGACCAGTCGCACAACATCGAGGGCAAGATCGGCCCCATGCTGCAGTCGGTGCTGAACTGCCAGGAGGCCCTGGCCAAAGCCCTGATCGTCCCCCGCCCGCGCCTGGCCGCCGCCCAGGCTGCGGGTGACGTGCTGCAGGCCCACCGCCTGCTGACCGACGCATTCCGGGCCGATGTGCGCCCGCTCCTGATCGCGGTCCGCGAGGAGATGGGCGTGCCAGCCGACCCGATCGCCGCGTATCGAGCCGGAAACTACGAGGCCCAGCGGGCCGAGACGCGCGGCAGCCAGCTTGGCTCAGGCGGTTACGCAGTCTGAGCGCCGCGCCTCGATATGCAGACGGACACTCGCTTTGCCCGGCGCGCCGACTGGATCTGGCGCGCGCGCGGGTTGAGCCAACCCGGATTTGCCAACACCGCCCCGCCCGCCGAGGGCGAGGCGAATCGCTTTGTTTACTTCCGGCGGAGTTTTGACCTGGCCGAGGTTCCGGCCGACGCCCGGGTATGGGCGTCGGCCGACGGCCGGTATCAGCTCTTCGTCAATGGCCACAGGGTCGGGCGCGGGCCGGCCCGCAGCAACCCGGCCTGGCAGTGCGTTGATCCGTACGACATCGCCGCCTTTCTCACCCCCGGCCGAAATGTGATCGCCGCGCTTGCTCATTCGTACGGGCGGAATACCGCCTGGTATGAGCTGCCGCAGTGGGAGGCCGCCCGGGCCTTTGGCTGCGGCGGGTTCTTTCTACAAGGCGATATTGGCGACATCCAGCTCGACACCGGCCCGGACTGGCGCCATCTCGTCTCGGAGGCCTGGCAGCAGAACACACCCTCGGGCAGCCTGGGCTTTGTCGAGATCTACGACGCCCGGCGCGCTCCAACGGACTGGGCCGACCCGGACTTCGACGACTCGGGCTGGCAGCCGGCCGAGGCGCTGCGCGCGCCCGGTCGGAACACCAACGCCGCGATCACCCCGTTCTCGGTCATGGTGCCGCGGGCCATCCCACCCCTGCGCGAGGCAATCGCCCGGCCGGTCCGCATCGTCGCTATCGGCGAAACCACGGGCGGACGGGCCGTGCCCGATGTGGCCGCCCAACTCGCCCGCGAGCGCCTCGAGCCGCTGCGCCAGGGCCGGGTTGAAGGCGCCGAAGGGTTGCTCAGCGCGGACAGGACGGCTGTATTCAGCGTTGACCCCGAACACGCGCTCAGCATCGTGCTCGATTTTGGGCGGATCGTGACCGGGACGATCTATCTTGAGCTCGAGGGCCCGGCCGGCGCGACGGCCGATTTCGTCTGCGACGAGCGCTTGCAGGAAGACGGCCGGGTGCGCCTGGGCGAGGGCATCCCGGGCTTTGACATCCGGCTCGCCCACCGCTACACCCTGCGCGAGGGCGCCCAAATTTGGGAACGCTTTGAGTGGAGCGGCTTCCGCTATCTCCAGGTGACCTTCCGCAACCTGAGCGCCCCCCTTCGCGCGCGGGCAATTGCGGTCAACACCTGCGGCTACCCAGTCGAGGCCCGTGGCGCGTTCAAATGCTCTGATCCGCTGCTGAATAGGCTGTGGCAGGCGGGGGTGGACACGCTCAAACCATCCATGCAGGACGCCTATCTGGATTGCCCCTCGCGCGAGCAGCGCCAGTGGGTGGGCGATGGCTATGTCGAGACGTTGATTAATTACGTTGCGTTTGGCGATGCGCGCCTGGCCGCCCAGTATTTGCGCCACACCGCCCAGTCGCAGCGCCAGAACGGGCTGACCACGGCAGTGGCGCCCGGTGATTTCGGGGCATGGAGCTTTTTCAATATCCCCGACTTCTGCCTGCACTGGATCCTCGCGATTGAGCAATATGTCCTCTACACCGGCCAAACCGACATCCTGGATGAGCTGTTCCCAGCGGCGATCAAGGCCCTGGCCTGGTTCGAGCGGCATCTCAACGCGGAGGATCTGCTTACCGACGTGCCGCACTGGGTGATGATCGATTGGGCCGAGCTGGACAAGGCCGGCCAGGTTACGGCGCTGAACGCCCAATTCGCCGCCGCGCTGCGGGCCGCGGCCGGGATGGCGGAGCGGGTTGGCGCGCCGCGCGAGGCCGCCCGGCTCGGCGGGCTGGCCGGGCGCATTACGGATGCGATCAACCTTCTTCTATGGGACGACGGGCGCGGGGTCTACGCCGACGCCCGCGCCGGCGGCCGGCTGAGCCGGCGGATCAGCCAGCAGACCAACGCGGCTGTCTTTGCTTTTGGCGTGGGGCCGGCCGAGCGCCGGGCGGCCGCCCTCGGCCATGTCCTGAGTGAAGAGCGCCTGGTCCTGACCCGCGCGCTCGACAAGGATCGCCAGCCCGAAGTGGCCTTTGACGAGGAGCAGGATGTCGTCCTCGCCCAGCCGTTCTACATGCATTTTCTGCACCGGGCGATGGCCCGGGAGGGCATGCATGCCCGAATCCTGGACAACCTGCGGCGGCGATGGGCGCCGATGCTGGCCGAATGCAGCACCTTCTGGGAGAGCTGGGCGCTGATCCCGATCACCAGCATGTGCCATGCGTTCTCGGCCACCCCGACCTTCGACCTGACGACTGACACGCTCGGCGTGGCGCCGCTCGAGCCGGGATTCGCCCACTTTCGGGTCGCGCCGCAGCCGGCCGATCTGACCTGGGCGCGCGGCGTTGTGCCATCGCCGCATGGCGACATCCCGGTGGCGTGGGAACGGGCCGGAGACCGGCTGAGCCTGACCCTCGCCGTGCCCGAGGGAACGACCGCCGAGGTGGTCGCGCCCGCCGGTCTGCGTTGGACCGACTTCGATGCCAACTCCATCACCGTTTCCGCCGGCGAGTATCGGCTCGCGGCGAACGCGACTTAAGCGATGAGTCGTGACATAGACGTGTCCTCCCACCTGAACGTCATTCCCCGCGAAGTCCCTGCATTCGCGAGGATGACAGGGGGATCCATGCGAAGGGCCAGCGCAAACCGGGGCGGTTGGCGCGGGGTCTGCCCTGCGCTACTTATGGATTCCTTGTCATCCCCGCGCAGGCGGGGAGTTCGCGCGGGAATGACGGTATTGAGGCACAGGCGGGTGATCCACGACTGACCGTTGCCCAAGCCCTCAAGGAACATCCCAGCGAAAGCCGGGATCCACAAGTCAGCCCGGCATGGCTTGCGCGTTGGTCCAGGGGCTGCCTCCGCGTTTCATGTGGATTCGCTGTCATCCCCGCGAAGGCGGGGAGTTCGCGGGATTGACGGTATTGAGGTACCTTCGCGGGAATGATGGTGTTGGGATGAAGGCGTATCGCCATCAATCAAAGGAATGCAGGCAGCAATGACAACCCAAGACTCCCTCAACCTCCACCGCGAGGCCATCATCATTGATGGCCTGAACGCCAGCAACTTTTTTGATCCGCGCGTGTTTCCACGCCTCGTTGCGGGCGGCGTAACGGCCGTGAACGCGACCGTGGCGGCCTGGCACACCGCCGAGGAGGCGGTCAACCTGATGGCTGACCTGCTGAACGTCATCGCCGAGCGTGCGGACATCCTGGTCCAGGCCCGCAGCGTGGCCGACATACGTGCGGCCAAAGCCGCAGGGCGGGTCGGCGTCATTGCAGGTTTTCAGGGCGCCGAGCCGATCGGGGCCAACCTCAACATGCTGAAGCTGTATCACGCCCTGGGCGTGCGGATCATCCAGCTCACCTACAACTTCCAAAACCTGATCGGCTGCGGATGCCAGGAGCCCGACGACAACGGATTGAGCGACTTCGGCCGGGATGCGGTGGCCGAGATGAACCGGCTCGGCATCCTGATCGACCTGTCGCATTGTGGCATTCGCACCACCCGCGAGGCCATTGACGCGTCGGCGGGGCCGGTCGCCTTTACCCATGCCAACGCGCTGGCCCTGTGCGCCATGCGCCGCAACAAGAGCGACGAAGCCGTCAGAGCCGTCGCCGCGCGGGGCGGGATGGTGGGCGTGGTCGTGTTCCCGCCCATGCTGACCTGCTCGGCCAATGCCAGCCTCGACGACTATGTGCGCATGATCGACCACTATGTCAACCTGGTGGGCGTCGATCATGTCGGGCTGGGGCCGGATTTCATGGAGGACATGGATCCCCTGGTCGCGGCCGCGTCGCTCAAAGGCCTGCCAACCGACACACTGAAGGCCTTCGCCGCCATTCGCCCCACGGTGGGCTTTGAATCCATCAGCGCCTGCGCCAACGTCACCGCGACCCTGCTTGCCCACGGATACTCGGCCGCCGACACGCGCAAGATCATGGGCGAGAATTGGCTAAACCTGTATCAGACCGTCTGGAAATAGAGCAACACATGCCGCAACATCTCTGGAACGACACCGTATTCACGGCGCTGCCCGATCTCGACGGGCTGGTCTATCGCTCGAATCTGCTCTGGCGCGATCGGAGTGTCATCAACATCTACGGCGGCAACACCAGCGCCAAGATCGCGCTGGCCGACTTTGCGGGGCGCATCACGCGAGTGCTGTATGTCAAGGCCTCGGGCTCGGATGTGGCGACGATGAAGGCCCGCGACTTTGCCGCCCTGCGCCTGGATGACATTCTGCCGCTGATGTCGCGCCTATCTATGAGCGACGAAGAAATGGTCGTTTTCTTGAATCACACGGCCTTCGAGCCGGGCCGCCCGCGCCAGTCGATCGAGACCCTACTGCACGCCTTTCTGCCGTTTCCGCACGTCGATCACAGCCATCCGGACGCCCTCATCAGCCTGGCCTGCACGCCGTTTGGCGAGGCGACCGCGCGCAAAGTGTTTGGGGCGCGGATGGCCTGGGTCGATTACATCCGGCCGGGTTTCACCCTCAGCCAACAGATCGCCCAGGGCGTGCTCGATCACCCGGGCGTGGAGTGCGTGGTGATGGGCAAGCACGGGCTGGTGACCTGGGGTGATACGGCCCGGCAGTGTTACGACAGCACGATCCGCATCATCTCCGAAGCCGAGGACTACATCAACGCCCAGCGCCAGGGAAAAACCGTCTTTGGCGGAGTCAAGACGAGCGGCCTTTCGCGCGCGGAGCGCGAGACCCTGGCCGCGGAGGTCCTGCCGGTGGCGCGCGGGCTGGTGTCGGCCCAGCGCAGCGCGATCCTGAGTTGGGACGACGCGCCCGAGACGCTCGACTTTGTCAGCCGCGCGCGCGCGCCTGAGCTTTCGCAGTTGGGCGCGGCCTGCCCCGACCATCTCGTCCACGTCAAGCGCCAGCCCCTGTTTGTGGACTGGGCGCCCGGGCAGGGCGCGGCCGCGCTGCGGGAAAAACTGAGCGAGGGCGTGGCGGATTTCGTCACGCGCTACACCGCCTACTTCGAGCAGCACAAGGGTCCGGGCGATGAACTTCGCGACCCATCCCCGCGGGTGATCCTGGTGCCCGGGCTGGGGATGATCAATACCGGCAAAGACGCGACCGAGGCTGATGTCAGCCGGCAGCTCTATCACCGCGCGATCAACGTGATCGGGGCCAGCGAGGCGGTGGGCGGGTTCGAGAGCCTGAGCCCGGCCGAGGCGTACGGGATTGAGTACTGGCCGCTGGAGTTGTACAAACTCAAGCTGCGCCCGCCCGACCGCGATCTGGCTGGAAAAGTCGCCCTGATCACCGGCGCGGCAAGCGGGATTGGCCTGGCCACCGCCGAACGCTTCATCGCCGAGGGCGCGCATGTCGCGATCGCTGACATCAATATCGAAGGCGCCCAGAAGGCGGCGGCCGATCTCTCCGCGAAATACGGATTCCGGCGGGCCCTGGCCGTGACCTGTGACGTGACCCGCGAAGAGCAGGTCGCAGGCGCGTTTGCAGCCGCGACCCTGGCCTACGGCGGGATCGACATCATTGTCAACAACGCCGGGATCGCGGGCGGCAAGCTCATCGAGGACACCAGCCTGGCCGACTGGCAGCGCAACATCGACATCCTGGCGACGGGCTACTTTCTGGTCGCGCGCGAGGGGTTCCGCCTGCTGAAAAGACAGGCCCGGGGCGGGGCGCTGGTCTTCGTATGCAGCAAGAACAGCATCGGCGCGGGCAAGGGCGCCTCGGCCTACAGCGCGGCCAAGGCGGCCGAACTGCATCTGGCCCGTTGTCTGGCCGAAGAGGGCGGCGAATTCGGGATCCGGGTCAACAGCGTGCTGCCCGACGGTGTGATCCAGGGCTCGTCGATCTGGAACAGCGAGTGGCGCGAGGCCCGCGCGCGCAATTATGGGGTCAAGCCCGAGGAGATCGAGGAGCTGTATCGCAAGCGCAACACGCTCAAAGTCAACGTCACGCCGGCCGACATCGCCGAGGCGATCCTGTGGCTGGCCGGCCCGCGCAGCGCCAAGACCACCGGCGGGGTGATCACGGTGGACGGCGGGAACTCAACTGCGTACGTGCGCTGAGGGGCCCCACACCCGCGGGTTAATTTTTACCAATGGCTTCCTTTACCCTTACCCATCTGCGCTGCGAATACCGGGAGAACCCGCTGGGGATCGATGAGTTGCGCCCGCGCCTGGCGTGGCAGATGCGGACCCGCCGGCGCGGGGCGCGCCAGAGCGCGTATCAGATCGTCGCCCACGACGAGACTGGGCAGGCGCTGTGGGACAGCGGGAAGATCGAATCGGAGCAATCGAATCAGGTCGAATATGCCGGGCCAGCCCTGCGCTCGCGGCAACGGGTGACCTGGCGGGTGCGGGTGTGGGACGAGGGCGGCGTCAGCGTTTTGTCGCGCCCGGCCGGGTGGGAGATGGGGCTTCTCGAGGCCTCGGACTGGTCGGCCGATTGGATCCAGGGTAGGTTGGTCGGCGGGCCACGCACCAGCATCCCCGCCCCGTTCATGCGACGGACCTTTACGTTGGACAAGCCGGTGGACTCGGCCCGGCTGTACGTCAGCGCGCTGGGCTTGTTTGAGGCGCGCCTCAACGGGCAGCGGGTGGGCGACGAGGCGCTCGCGCCCGGCTGGACCGACTACGCCAAACGGGTCCGCTATCACGTCTACGACGTCGGGGCGATGCTGCGAGCGGGCGGGAACGTCCTTGGCGCGATCCTGGGTGACGGCTGGTATTGCGGTCATGTGAGCTGGCAGGGCCGCCAGCGCTATGGCGATCGCCCGCGCCTGATTGCCCAGCTCGAGGTCACGCACTCTGACGGGTCGCGGTCGGTGATTAACTCGGATCCAACCTGGAGCGTCGCGTATGGCCCCATCCTGGCCTCGGACCTGCTGATGGGCGAGGCCTGGGACGCGCGCCTGGAATTGCCCGGCTGGGATGCCCCCGGATTTGACGCCGCGCGCTGGCTACCGGTGGATCAGTGGGCCGGCCCCGCTCCGAAGCTCGAGGCTCGCAATGGGCCTTCCATGCGCCGAATTGAAAAACTCGTTCCGATCGCGGAGCCATACAGGATCGCCAGGCCACGCATGATTGATGACGGGGCAGCCCCGCGCTGGCTATTTGACTTCGGGCAGAACCTGGTTGGCTCGATCCGTTTGAAGACGGACCTCGGAGCGGGTGTGACGCTTACCCTGCGCTACGCCGAAGTCCTCGACGCCGACGGGCGAATCTACACCGCGAACCTGCGCACCGCCCAGCAGACCGACATCTACACCTCGCGGGGCGGCCACCAGATCTACGAGCCGCGCTTCACTTTTCACGGCTTCCGGTATATCGAGGTCCAGGGCTATGAGGGCGTGCCGCCGCGAGACCTCCTTACTGCCCTGGTCATCCACTCAGAGATGGCGCCGACCGGAAGCTTCGCCTGCTCCGACCCCCTGATCAATCAGCTCCAGAAAAACATCGTGTGGGGCCAAAGGGGCAACTTTCTGGATGTGCCGACCGACTGCCCGCAGCGCGATGAGCGCCTGGGTTGGACGGGCGACGCGCAGGTGTTTGGCAGGACGGCGGCTTTCAACATGGACGTGGCCGGGTTCTTCACCAAGTGGCAGCAGGATCTGGCCGACGCGCAGGGCGAGGACGGCTGCGTGCCGTCGATCGTCCCGAATACGCGGATCATGCCCGATTGCGATGGCGGTCCGGCCTGGGCCGATGCAATGGTGATTGTGCCTTGGACGATTTACCAGCGCTATGGCGATACCCGCATCCTCGAGCGCCACTATCCGAACCTGTCCGCCTTCATGGGCTATCTGGCCGAGCACAGCCCCGGCCACATCCGCGCCCACCCCGAGGCGCGCCCGCGCCAGGGCTACGGCGACTGGCTGGCTCTCGACGGGAGCGGCAAGACTGACGGCGGCACGCCCAAGGATTTGATCGGGACGGCCTACTACGCTCACTGCGCCCAACTCATGACCCGCATCGCTGGGGCGCTCGGGCGATCCAAAGACGAAGCCCATTATGCGCGGTTGTCCAAGGACATCCAACGCGCGTTTGCCAAGCGGTTTGTTACCAATGATGGGTTAATCGCCGGGCAGACCCAGACCGCCTGCGCGCTGGCTCTGCGCTTTGGTTTGCTGCCCGAAGCGATTCGTCCGGTGGTGCTTGCCGCCCTGGTGGGCGACATAAAGGCCCGCGGGATAAAGTTGTCGACCGGGTTTGCGGGCACCCCCCATCTGCCGTTCGCGCTCAGCGAGGCAGGCCGGACGGACATTGCCTATGCGTTGCTCAACCAGCGCGGCTGGCCGTCGAGCTGTATTCGGTTACCCAGGGCGCGACAACGATCTGGGAGCGCTGGGATGGCTGGACGAATGACAAAGGCTTTCAGAATCCGGGGATGAACTCGTTCAACCACTATGCGTATGGCGCGATCGGGGCCTGGCTGTATGCGGTGGTCGCGGGAATCGATGTGGACGAAACACAGCCCGGCTTCAAACGAATCGTGTTCCGGCCGGAGCCGGGCGGCGGGCTCACCCAGGTGAAAGCAGCGCTGGACGGGCCCTATGGCCGGATAGAGAGCGCCTGGCGGACCCGTGGACTGGCGTGGCGTTGGCGCGTCCTCGTGCCGCCGAACGCATCCGCGCGCGCGCACGTGCCCGCCGCAGAGAACGCCACGATCCTTGCCGACGGCGGCACGCCCCTCGAGCGCAGCGCCAGTTATGCGGTTTATGCGTTGGAGGCTGGAGCCTATACGTTTTTGGTGAGGCCGTAGAGCCTGAAGTTAAGTCGTTTCCAACCTTGCGCGCCGCCGGGATGCGATATTTTCCCCATCGGTTTGGATCCGCGTTCATCACTCCGCATAACGAACTGAAACCAACGTTCACCTCCGGATGTGGCGGCGATTCCACTTCGCAACGCGCGCTCTAGATCACCTTATCGTTCTTCCCGGCCAAATGGCGCAAAAGACCGAGCTCGCCGACGTGGGTGGCCTATTCCAGCCCATACCGACGCAACAGCGCCGCGTCGCCGAGGATGTCCTGGGTCGGGCCATCGGCGACGATCAGGCCGTTGTCCATCACCACGGTCCGGCGGAACAGCTCGCGCACCATCGGCAGGTCATGGGTCGAGATCAGCATGGTCTGGGGCAGCGTGTCAAGCAAATGAATCAGCCCGCGCCGCGAGCGTGGGTCGAGACCGGCCGTTGGTTCATCCAGGACCAGAATCTCCGGCTGCATGGCCAGCACGCACGAAATGGCGACCCGTTTCTTCTGGCCGATGCTGAGGTGATGTGACACGCGCGGCCCAAACCCGCCCATGCCGACATCGCCCAGAGCGGCATCCACCCGGCTGCGCACCTCGGCTTCGGTCAGACCCTGATAAATCGGCCCAAACGCCACATCATCAAATACGGTGGGCGAGAAAAGCTGATCATCGGGCATCTGGAACACCAACCCAACCGCGGCCCGCACACGCGAGAGGGTCTTGTCATTGACGTCCATCCCGGCCACCTGGACCGTGCCGCTGCGGGGACGCAGGATCCCGTTCAAGTGCAGGATCAGGGTGGACTTGCCGGCCCCGTTCTGGCCGACCAAAGCCACTTTCTCGCCCGCCTCGATCTTCAGCGACACGCCGCGCAGCGCCTCCTGCCCGTCGGGGTAGGCGAACGTGGCGTTTTCAATTTCGATTCGATGATGCACAGTGATTCCAGAGTTGCGTTCCGCAAAAGGCGGACTCAGAACAGGATGGACAAGCCCAGCAAAAGCGCCAGGACGATAAGGGAGCCAAACAGGACGACCCATTGCGCGCGCGGGATGGCAGGCATGGGAAAGGAACGAATCTCACCGTCGTAGCCGCGCGAGGCCATGGCCAGATAGATCCGATCACCCCGCTCGATCGCGCGGAGAAAGAGGGTGCCCGCCATCGCGCCCGCGACCCGGGCCCGCCAGACGACGGTGCCGCCGACCTTGCGGCCCGTCTCACCCGAGACCCCGCTCCTCGCCGCCCGCGCGCGCAGCATGCGCTGGGTTTCATCGGCCAGAACGAACAGGTAGCGCCACATCAAGCCGAAGGTCGCTACAAAGAGCCTGGGCACATGCAGCGCGCGCATGGCCATCAGCAGTTGCGGGAAGGAAGTGGCCGAGGCCAGGACGATCGCCATCTGAAGCGAGAGCCAGGACTTGATGGCGATGCTGGCAAAGCGCGCCGCGCCCGGAGCGCTGATCGGGATGCCGTCGCCAATCGGGAGAATAACGATTGAAGGCAACCCACCGGTAATCAACAGCGGGGCGGCCGCCAGCACGAAAGGCAGGGCCAGGACCGAGCGTTTCAGGACCGGTCCAACCCCGAGTTCTGACAAAACGATCACCGACAGCGAGAGCGCCAGGAGCAGGGCATACAGCGCCCAGGCGCCAAACGGAATCAGCGCCACGGTCAGGATGAAGACAACAGCGAGCGTTAGCTTGATTCGCGCGTCAAGGGCGTGGATGACGCTGTCGCGCGGTTGATACGGGTCGAGATAGTGGAGATGCATGAGCTGCGCCGCGTCCGGAACCGCCTCAGGCGCTGCGGGCCGCGCGCTTGCGGCGTGACCAGGCAAGGGTCATGGCGGCGCCCAGCACGATCAACACGCCCAGCAATCCGGCTGCGATCGTCGCCATCGCTTCGTTCTGAATGCCCGGCACAACGTAATCGGGAAAAATCTGAAAAGCGGGGCCCTGGGCCCGGCCGAGAAAGCCCTGCTGCTCAGCCACCCGCTCCAGCCCGTCCGGGAAGGCAGACGCAAGCGGAGAGGCGATCGCCAGCAACGCGGCGATCAGAATGCCCCCCACCACCAGGCCGCGGCTGCCAGTCTTTGCCGGCGCGTCGCCCGTCACCAGATCGCGTCGCGCGGCATAGATGACGGACAGCGCGCCAACTGTGATCAGCCCTTCGCCGATCCCGATCAGCATGTGCACACCGCCCATCGTTGGGACTGCGATGTTGGCGGAGGTGGTTCCCGAGGCGGCCAGC
>JBDSIP010000297.1:0-12803 GCA_039917915.1 Thermoflexales bacterium | reverse complement strand
CGGAAAAAATCGCTGAAGGCAGTGGCGGCCGGCCAAATGACTACAGAGCTGAGATTCTCGGCATCCTTCTAGCGCTTCCGCCTAATGGTTTTGAAAATCTGTCCCAGCGGTTGCTTAGGGAGAGTGGATTCACGCAAGTTAAGGTTACAGGCAAAAGTGGTGATGGCGGCATTGACGGCTACGGAACCTTGCAGATTAGCCGTCTCGTATCGTTCAAGGTACTCTTTCAATGTAAACGCTACTCCAAGTCCGTCTCACCCTCGCATGTTCGCGATTTCCGTGGCGCCATGGCTGGTCGCGCTGACAAGGGCATCATTATGACAACCGGTACCTTTACGGCAGAAGCACGGCGCGAGGCGACCTGAGATGGCGTGCCGCCAATAGAGCTCATCGACGGGGAGAAGTTGCTGGACATGTTGGAAGCCCTTGAGCTCGGTTTGCGATCTGTGAAAACGTTTGAGGTCGACCACACATTCTTCGCCGAATTTGAGCAGGGATGATCCATCTTTATCAGCGGAAATCAGCAAGCGGAAAGATCATTTTTCGCGGATTTTTCACACGGCGTCCGAAAAACCACTAACATGGCAAAAGTAAAACGGGACGGCTTAATGCTGGGCTATTGGCGAATTACCCACATGGATCAGTGGGACGCTGCCTATGTCGATTCGGTAGTTCCCGGATTCTTCGAGTTCTCGCCCGATGGGCGAGGCAGGTTCCAGTTCGGTACCGTGTCTGGCGACCTGGATTGCCGGGTCAAGGTATCAGGTGGCTCAATTGAGTTGGCATTCACGTGGGAAGGTCAGAACGACAACGACCCTGGTTCCGGACGGGGCACTGCGGTGCTTCACGGCGACGAGATTCGAGGCCATATCTTCATTCATGACAGTGACGATTCGGCTTTCACCGCAACCCGTTCGTTGCCCACCGCCTCAAAGCGCTTACATAGGTCGTTCTGAGGCCGCCTCCGTCATTCTTTCGACCAGAGCGCCCCCTCTACTGCGGTAAAATTACGTGTTTGCACATCCGGGCAAACCCAGCACGAGACCAGTCCGCACCCTGCAGGCGGCGCGTAAGCCCCGCCTGTGAATATCAGCACGACACGAAATCCAACATCGGGAGAACCATGGCTTCGACAAATGGACATGCAGCAACCTTCGGGCAAGTGACCGCCGTCCGCGGCGGCGTCGTTGACGTAAAGTTCGATACGGGCGAACTGCCCGAGATCTATGAGGCGCTCGAGATTGACCGGCCCGGCCTGGGCCGGCTCGTCCTCGAGGTGCAGCAGCACCTGGGCCGCGACCAGATCCGCAGCGTGGCCATGGACACCACCGACGGCCTGCGCCGCGGCGTGCAGGTTCGCAAGACCGGCGGCCCGATCAGTGTCCCGGTTGGCCCCGAGACGCTCGGGCGCATCTTCAACGTGCTCGGGGATGCCATTGACGGGCGTCCGACGCCCAAGACCGGCATCAAATACCCGATCCACCGCCCGGCCCCCAGCTTCGAGGACCAGAAGGGCTCGATCGAAATCCTCGAGACCGGGATCAAGGTCATCGACCTGATCGCCCCCTTCACCAAGGGCGGCAAGACCGGCATTTTCGGCGGCGCCGGGGTGGGCAAGACGGTCACGATTCAGGAGCTCATCAACTCGATTGCCAAGTTCCACAACGGTTACTCGGTGTTCGCCGGCGTGGGCGAGCGCACCCGCGAAGGCACCCAGCTCTACCGCGAAATGAGCGAGGCCGGCGTGCTGAACTCGCTGGTGATGATCTTCGGTCAGATGAACGAGCCGGCCGGCGTGCGCCTGCGGACCGCCCTCACCGGCGTGACGATGGCCGAATACTTCCGCGACGAGGGCCGGGACGTGCTGCTCTTCATCGACAACATCTTCCGCTTCGTCATGAGCGGTTCTGAAGTGTCTGCGTTGCTCGGGCGCATGCCCAGCGCGGTCGGTTATCAGCCCACCCTCGGCACCGAGATGGGCGCCCTGCAGGAGCGGATCACCTCGACCAAGCGCGGCTCAATCACCTCGATGCAGGCCGTCTATGTGCCCGCCGACGATTACTCCGACCCGGCCCCGGTGGCGACCTTCGCCCACCTCGACGCCACGGTCAACCTCGAGCGCGGCATCGCCGAGAAGGGCATCTTCCCGGCCGTCGATCCGCTGGCCAGCTCGAGCCACATTCTCGACCCGTTGGTCGTCGGCCCTGAGCACTACCGGGTCGCCCGCGAAGTGCAGCGCACCCTCCAGCGTTACAAGGACCTGCAGGACATCATCGCCATTCTCGGCGTCGATGAACTCAGCGAAGACGACAAACTGGTCGTCACCCGCGCCCGCAAGATGGAACGCTTCCTTGGCCAGCCCATGTTCGTCGCCAAGCCATTCACCGGGTTGGAAGGCCGCTACGTCAAGATCAAGGACACCGTGCGCAGCTTCGACGCCATCCTCAAGGGCGAGTGCGACGAGGTCCCGGAGAGCTACTTCTTCATGAAGGGCACCATCGATGAGGTCTTCGAGGCCTACGAGAAGGATCGGGCGAAGTAAACTAGCGCCATGCAATTGCATCTCGAGATCGTCACCAGTGAGGCCACCATTTACAGCGGTGATGTGGATATGGTCACCGTGCCCGGCGCTGCCGGAGTGATGGGCATCCTGCCGCGCCACGCGCCGGTGCTCTCGACGCTGCGGGCCGGCGAGCTGCGGGTCAAGGTCGGGGGTGACGACCTCGAGTTCGCGATCGGGGGCGGCTTCGTCGACATCAACAACAATCAGGTCATCATCCTCGCTGACAGCGCCGAGCGCTCCGACGCCATCGACCTGGCCCGGGCCGAGGCCGCCCGCCAAAAAGCAGAAGACCTGCTCAAAAATCCGCCGCCCAACAAGGAAGAACTCTTCAAGTTGGAAACGGCCCTCAAGCGCAACCAGGCTCGGATTATGGTTGCATCGCGCAAACGACGGATGGGCTGAACGCCCTCCTGACGACTGATGAGTTTATTTCGAGCCGAACTCGGCATCGACCTCGGGACCGTCAATATCCTCGTCTACGAGCGCGGCCGGGGCATCGTGATTCAAGAGCCCTCGGTCGTGACACTGCTCCCTAATGCCGACCAGGTGACGGTCGTCGACTATGGCGAGGCCGCCCGCCAGATGTATGGCCGAACCCCTGACATGCTCGAGGTGACCCGGCCCGTGCGGGATGGCGTGATCGCCGACTATCAGATCACCCAGATGCTGCTGCGCTACTTCGTCAACAAGGTCAAGGGCCCGTGGCGCTTTCTCCCGCCCCGGATTGTGATTGGCGTGCCCTATGGCGTGACAAGCGTCGAGCGGCGGGCCGTGCGCGAGGCCGCGGTTGAATCCGGCGCAGGCGAGGTCTATCTCATCCGCGAGCCGCTGGCCGCCGCGCTTGGCGCGGGTCTGCCAGTTGACACGGCCACCGGCAACCTGGTCCTCAATGTGGGCGGCGGAACGGCCGAGGCCGCCGTTGTCTCGATGAACGGCATCGTCGCCGCGAACTCGATTCGCATCGGCGGGATCAAGCTGGATGAGGCGATTCAGGCCTTTATCCGCCGCAAGTACAACCTGGCGATCGGCGAGCCGACGGCCGAAGACATCAAGATCCGGATCGGCAGCGCCACCCCGCTCGATCACGAGCTCACAATGCAGGTGCAGGGCCGCGACCAGGTCACTGGCCTGCCGCGGATGATCGAGATTTCCTCCGGCGAGATCACCGAGGCGCTTCAGGAACCGCTGCTCAGTATTTCGTCCTGCGTCCGGAACGTGCTGGAGCGGACGCCTCCGGAGCTGGCCTCGGACATCATTGATCGCGGCATGGCGATGACGGGCGGCACCGTGCTGCTCCGCAATATGGGCGAATTCCTGACCCATGAAGTGGGCGTCCCCGCCTATCTGGCCGATGCCCCGATGGCGTGCGTGGCCCTGGGCTGCGGCCGCGCGCTCGAGGATATCGGCACGCTGGCCCGGACCGAGTTCGCCCGGGCATGAGCCTGTTGGTCCTGGCCTCGGCTTCGCCCCGCCGGCGCGAATTGCTGGGCGCGCTGGGCGTGGATTTTGAGGTCCTGCCCTCCCACATCGACGAGACGCCCCGCCCGGGCGAGACGCCCTTTCAAACCCAGCGGCGGGTCACCCATGATAAAGCAGCGACAGTCGCTGCCTCACTGGCGGACTTAACCCGCATTGTCATCGCCTGCGACACGACCGTGCTCCTCGATGGCGACATGCTGAATAAGCCCGCCGATGCGGCTGAGGCGCGCCAGATGCTCACCCGCCTGCGCGCACGCCTGCACGAAGTCCGCTCATGCGTGGTGGTCGCCCGGTACGGGGTAGCCCATGCATCCGAGGTGTCCTCGAAGGTGTTGATGCGAGCATTTACGGACGCCGAGATGGCGTCGTATATTGCGACCGGGGATCCCTTTGACAAGGCCGGTTCGTATGCTGCCCAGCATCCGGATTTCAAGCCTGTGCTGGAGATACGGGGTTGCCCGCTCAATGTGATCGGGCTGCCGTTGTGCCGGCTGCGCGGGATGTTGCCCGAGCTTCCGGAGTGCGGGGACGTGTGCGCGCGCTATTCAGGCCGCGATTGCCGGGCCAATTTATCCGCGCCGGTGCGGCGGCACCACTGACTGTCATTCCTGCGAAAGCGGGAACCCAGTGGACGAATCCACGCATTAGCTTCAGTCAAATAGCAGCAATGCTGCCACTGGATTCCCGCGAAAGCGGGAATGACGACACAGTATCGGATCAGGATTTCTTCGGTTTTGGCGCCGGCGCGGGATCTTCCGCGTCGTCGCCGTCTTCCCAACCAATAATCCATACACACAGGCCGGCGACGACGACCGTGGCGGCGACCAGGAAGACCAGATTGCCGAACTGAAGTCCGGCCCCATTCGAGGCGATCACAAGGATGATGACCATCCCAATCGATAGACCGATCCAGGCGGCCAGACGGGGGTGGGCGTTGGCCCAAGCGCGAACTTTAGCGAACATATCTGGAAAGTATATCAGCGCCCGTCCGAAAAACCGTTGGAAACGACGGCCCCGGCTTTGCCGGAACTATCGGCACCCACTCAAAAAGGCCGGGCTGTGAACAACGTCAAAAGCAGGGCCGTCGTGGCCAGGAAGGCAACATTCCGCCGCAGATCGAGTGGCGTCACGTCATCGAGGGGGGTTGCCTGGCTGGCGCCGCTGATCAGCGCAAAAGCAATCCAGATGATCCAGATCGACGAGCGGGTCACCACCGCGATGCCGCACAGCCCGATCAGGACCGCCCAACCCAGCCAGTAGGCCCGGCGCCGGCCCAGCGCAGCGTAGGCGATCAGGCCGCCATCCAGTTGGCCGAGCGGCAGCAGGTTCATCGCGGTCAGGACCAGCCCGATCCGGGCCGCGAAGAGCAGGGGCGTCACTTCAATCCCCAGCACGCTCGCTTCGGGCCGGAAGAGGCTGATCAGGCCCTCGGCCAGCAGCGACCGGGTGTTGGGCAGCGGTTGCCCGCTCAGTGCGGGCTCAAGGATTGCGGCGACGAACATCGGGATGGCGACCAGCAAACCGGCTATTGGCCCGCCAACGGCCACATCGAAGAGCGCGCGTTTGTTCTCGACCGCCCCGCGCATCTGGACGAAAGCGCCCAGGGTCCCGAGCCCGAACGGCATCGGGATGAAGAAGGGCAAACTGGCCGGCAGCCCATGCCGGCGCGCCTGCACGTAATGCCCGAACTCATGCGCGCCCAGGATGAGCATGAGCCCGATCGCAAATGGGATGCCGTTGGCGAGGACACTTTGCCAGGCCGGCACGTCTTCGCCGCGCATCATCGAAAGGGTCGAACCGCCCCCAAGCGTCACCGTGACCAGGGTCAGCCCAAAGAGCAGCGCGTTGACCCACTTGCGGCCCGTCGTTGATTGGGTCAGGCTGCCGCGGACGGCGACGATGATGCTCTCGCCGGCGCTTCGGCCGTCGCGCAAAAGCGGGAAGAAGCCGACCTCGCCAAACAACCGCTTCAGGCGTGAAAACGCGTCTTCAGGCGTGACGCGCAGGCGGCCGGAGAACTGAATCGTCTCACCCTGCGCGTCGCTTTCCGACCCGGCGATGTCCAGCACGTCCGCGGCGCGGGCGCGCAGCAGAAGCATTTCCTGAGGCGCATCGAGGGCCGATGCAGGCGGTGATGGATTTTCCATTCAGTGCTGATTCTCGAACCGTCCGGTGAAGGGCGGATGAGTGGGCGATGATGCCGGGACGACGGCGTGATAATATCTCCCTCGATGACCAACGCACGGCCGGTTCGGCCAGCCCGGATTCGCCTGATGGCGATGCGCATGCCCGGCGCGGTGACGCGCGCGGGCTAGGCTGTCTTGAATCGGGCGCCCCGCGCGGGCGCAAGATGAGAATGGCGGGCCGCCCAACGAATTTAGGGCGGCTTTTATTTTGGAGAGGGACTCATGAAACAGGAAAGCATCCTCGTTTGCGTCGCGTGGCCATACGCCAACGGCGATCTGCACGTCGGGCACGTGGCCGGGGCCTATCTGCCGCCAGACATCTTTGCCCGCTACCACCGGCTGAAGGGCAACCGGGTGCTCATGGTCAGTGGCAGCGACGCGCACGGGACGCCCATCGTTGTGCGGGCGGACAAGGAAGGTGTGACCCCGCGCGAGGTTTTCGAGCGCTTTCACCAGCGCTTCATCCTCACTCAGCAAAAGCTTGGTGTCAGCTACGACTTGTACACCCACACCGATACCGAGAACCACCACGCCATTTCCCAGCAGATGTTTCGCAAGCTGCTGGATAACGGCTACTTGTTCAAGGCGCGCCAGAAACAGCTCTACGCCGAGACCCAGCAGCGCTTCCTGCCCGATCGGCTGGTCGAGGGCACTTGTCCGATCTGCGGCTACGACAAAGCCCGCGGCGACCAGTGCGACAACTGCGGCAACCTGCTCGATGGCACCCAGCTCATCGACCCGCGCAGCCGCATCGACGGCGCGACGCCGGTTGTCCGCGAGAGCGAGCAATACATGTGGGACCTGCCCGCGCTCAGCGGGCGGATCAGCGCATACTTGTCTGACAAGGATGCCTACTGGCGCCGCGGGGTATTGGAGTTCGCCCGCAACTTCGCCACCGATGTCCAACCGCGCGCCTTTACCCGCGACCTGACCTGGGGGATTCCGATTCCCGTGCCTGACGCCGAGGGCAAGTGCATCTACGTGTGGTGGGAGGCGGTCCTGGGCTATCTGTCCGCCACGGTCGAATGGGCCAAGGTCAGCGGCCAGCCTGATGCGTGGAAGGATTTCTGGTATGGCGACGGTTCGGATGGTTCGATCAGGATCTACAACTTCATCGGCAAGGACAACATCCTGTTTCACACCGTGCTGTGGCAGGGCATTCTGCTGGGCATGGGAAACCTTGGGCAGCCGTGGGATGGTAACACCGCCAACCCCGTCTTCAATCTGCCCTACGACGTGCCAGCCAACCAGTACTTGAACCTGGGCGGGCAGAAATTCAGCAAAAGCCAGGGCGTTTCACTGGATGTCATCGACCTGACCGAGAAATATGGACCGGATGCGGTGCGGTTCTACCTCAGCTCGATCATGCCCGAGACCCGCGACGCGGACTGGGCATGGGCCGATTTTGCCCAGCGCAACAACACGGAGTTGCTGGGCAAGTGGGGCAATCTCATCCAGCGCACGCTGTCGCAGATCTGGAAGAACTTCGAGGGCCGCATCCCCGAGCCGGGGCCATTGACCGATGTCGATACCGCGCTGATCGCCCAGAGCGAGGCGGCTTTTGACGCCATCGGGGACCTGCTCGGCAAGGTTCGGTTGCGCGACGCGTTGGGTGAAGCAATGGGGTTGGCCACCGCGACGAATCAGTACCTGGATGGTCAGGCGCCCTGGAAGATGATCAAGATCGATCGGGCCCGAGCCGCCACCCAACTGTATGTCGCGGCGCGGGTGATCGATTCGCTGACAGTCCTCTTCTCGCCTTTTATTCCGAATCTGTGCGAGGCCGCGCGACGACAGCTCGGATACAGTGAGCCGCTGTTCGGGACGCAATACGTCGAGACCCTGCACGAGGCCACCCGCGACCACGACGTGTTGCGCTATGACGCGAGCACAGCCTGCGGAGCATGGACGCCCAGCGCGCTCAAGCCGGGCCAGGCCCTGGGTGGCGAGCCCAAAGGGCTGGTGGCGCGGATCGACCTGGCGACCTGAGGATTGATTTTCTCCTGAATAGAGATGCCCCGCCCAGGCGTGCGCCTGGGCGGGGCATCTCTATTCAGGAAAAATTCCCAGTTACCGTTTCACCACCGGCAACATTGTCGCCCACGGCGTGACGATCCGGAACGGATTGCCGTAGTCCAGTGCTGTGGCGACATTTCCTGAGGCGTCGACAACCTGGGCGAAGTATTCGACGACGCCATTGGCTGGGATGCTGGCAAACCACACGTCGTTGTTAACGTTGTAGGTCGGCTCCAGCAGCGTCCACGACGGCGAGCCCAGCCTGCGATACAGCACGATCACGCGTTTGATCTCGCCGAGGGTCAGCGGGTCAAACGAGCGGGTGTCGTCGGTCTTCACCCCGAGTCGCCAGGCACACCTCGAGCAAATCCACGGCGGTGTCGAGGGCGCCCGTACGCTGGCTGACTTCCGCCAGTTGGTATTGCAGGGTCTCGAGGCTGAGCGCGCCAACAGCAACCAGATCAGCGTCGCGCATGTGTTCAAGCGCCTTCTCGAAAGCAATGCGCGCCTGGGCAAACGCGCTGACCTGCATTGCCTTGTCGCCGATCTTGGCCAGATACCCGATTGCCTTTTCGTCGTCGCCGGCCAAATCATAGTGGTGGGCAAGTTCGACCGCGAAGTCGTCGGCTTTTGCGCCCAACAATCCCTCGAGTGCGTTGCCGATATCGCCATGCCACAAACGGCGCTCGCCCGATCCGAGCTGATCATACAGATACTGCTGCAACATCGTGTTGGCGAAAGTGAACCGGGACAGAATTGCCCGCCCTGCCTTGACCTCGCCTTGTTCAGCGATGAGGCGGTGTCGTTTTTCCAACTCGCGCGACATATCGCGCAAAACCAGGCGCTCAGCTTGATTGAGGATCTTGCCGACCACCTGGGCGAAAAACGACGATCCTTCGACCGCGGCGACGTTCAATATCTCGCGCAGCGGGGCTTCAAGGCGCGCTACGCGCTCGCTGACAACGCCTTCGACCCTCGCCGGCAACTCAGACCAGTCGATGTCGTTGCCTGGCCGCCATTTGCCGCGTTCGTCCTTGACAAGATCTCCGCGTTCCTGCAGATCGCGCAGTAGTTCGAGGGTGAAGAGCGGGTGGCCGGCGGTCTTGGCGTACAGCGCCTGACGAAAATCGGCGCTGTAGGCGTTCGGTTCGACATCGAGCAGCGCATCGAGCAGGCTATGGCGATCCTCGGCGTCAGCTTTGTCGAGCTCAATCCAGACATCGCCAAAATACCGTTTGACCTCGTTGAGGGCCGGCTCGATCGGGTGACGCGTATTGTCGCGTCCATAGGCGATGTCATTCTCGCGATAGGCGCCGATGATCATGAGCTGGCTGTCCTTGAGCTCCCGGACAAGGTGAAAGAGCAGGTTGATCGAGGCCGTGTCCGCCCACTGCAAATCGTCCAGGACGAGGATAAGCGGCTGACGCGCGGTGACCGCGCGCAGAAACGCGGTGTATTGCTGCTGAATTTTGCCTTCGTCGAGCGCGGGCGCGCTGAGATCGGGCGCGGTTCTGGACGCTTCAGCCGCAGGTTCTGCATCGATCTTGCTCAGCGCGCCGGTTTTGTCGGCCGCGGAGCGGGCGACCTTGCCCACGAACTTTCCCAGGAGCGCGCCGCCCGGGACGAAAACACCGATGATATCGGGGGCGATGTCGAGGAACGCCTCGGCGCCCGCGCGCAGGATCTGGCGGGTGTGCCGGTCTTTTGCCTTTGGTTTTGGTTTGGCCGGATCGGTCGACGGCGGCTCCGGTTCCGGCGGTCTGGTCAAGGTGACCAGGATGTCGCGGAAAGGCAGGTAGGCGTCGCCGGCGCCCGTCCGCGAGTTGCACAGTCCAAATGCGACGACAAGGTCCTTGTGGGCCGCCTCTGCGCGCGCGGCAAACTCGTCGATCAGGGTTGACTTTCCCGCCCCCGGCTCTCCCGTGACCATTACCACTTGCATATGGCTCTGCAGCGCGCGCCCAAGCAAACGTTCAAGCTTTTCAAGTTCGCGAGTGCGCGCGACAAATGGGACCTCGGTGGTTTTGGCGTCCATGCGAGGCGTATTGTAGCGAGGGCTACCTCGCCGCCACCCAGGCCTGCCAGGCCGCCCGCGCGACAGGGCCGAGGCCGGTCTCGTCGGCTGCAGAGAGCAGATTCGCAGCCTGGGCGATGCCAAATCGGTTCCGGGCCGCATACAGCCGGATCCAACGCAGAAAGGCCTCATCTCCCGCCGCGCGCCGGACCACGTCAAAGAAAATCGGGGCCTTGCCGTAGATGAAGGGCCCGTAGGCCCCGGGCGGATACTGGCCGGTTGGCAGTCCCGCCGGCTGGTCAGGATAGGTCTTCAGCGCGTTTGCATAACGCCCGTAGTAGTCGCTGTTGCGATTGGCCAGCGCATAGGCCGGGCCGTGGACATCCTCGAAGTAAAAGGTGATTGAAAAATTGGTCAGCCCCTCGTCCAGCCATGCCTCGTTGACCGGATCGCTTCCGACCAGCCCGTACCACCATTGGTGGGCGACTTCGTGGACGACGATCCATTCGAAATAGGGCGCCTCAGGCGCGTCGTAGAGGTTATCGGTCACGCCGGCCAGCATGGAGTATTCCATCCCGCCCACCGTCGTCGGCGATTCGAAAACCTTGAGGATGCGATATGGATACGCCCCGAACCGCCTTTCATAGGAGACCAGCGCATCCGACGCCATTCGGGCGGCCAGTGCCGCGCCGCGCATCCGCCCGAACGTGGCATAGCTCTCGATGACGACATCGCCGCCGGTCAGCCGGATCGACGCGTCGACCTTGTTGAAACGACCCGCGGTGACAGCGAACTCCCGGATTGGGCCGGCGACGCAGATGACGCGTTGGCGGCCCGCCGCCGCTCCCGGCGCGGCTGAGCACAACCCGGGAGCGACCAACGCAAGGTCCTCATCACTCTCGATCTCGACGCGGAACCAGGCCGCCTCGGCCAGGACGATATCCCCGTAGTTCGGCGCTGCTGACATCAGCCAGATCCCGTTGCGGCGGGCCGGGATGGCGGCGTATGCGCCAGGGATTGCCAGGACGCCGTTTACCCGCCCAAAGGCGCGGTATCCCGAAGTGGGGTTGTCAGTGACCTGGATCGTGTAGGCGACGGTGAGGGTCAGGGCGGCACCCGGAATCAACGCGACCGCCAGCGGCACGCTCACGGCCGCGGTATCGACGATGGGTGCGAGATCGGCGACGCTGCGCAGGGTGATTGGCAGGGTCGGAGCGAGGTTGCCGTTCACCGCCACGCGGCTCAGGCGCATTACGCTGCCCATATTGGGTGTGCCAGGGAACAACCGCAATACGAGCGCGTGCAGCGGCTCGGCTTCGCGGTTGACATACCGGGTTTCCTGGGTGCCAGTCACGACCCGCCGATCTGGGCTGATCGCCAGCGTGATGGAATAGCGCGGGGCGTCAATCAGGGCACGAACGTCGCGGGCGGAATCGGGGAGCAGGGCCGCGGTCCAGTCACCCAGTCCGGAATCGACCGGGCCCGGAGCGAACCCCGGATCAGCCGCGCCGCGATCTGACTCGGGCAAAGCAGTCGGGGTCACGCTTGGCGGGTTTGGGACGGCGGGCACGCTTGGCGCCACAGGGACTGCGGCGGGCGCGGGAATGACGATCGGGGCATTGGCTGTGCGCGAGGTCGCAGCGACGCACACGGCCAGGGCCAGCGCGACGACAAGGCCGCGTCCGGCCAGCGGACGAGAAACCATCGGGCGAGTGTACACGCGGCCATTTTCGGCGAAACCACCCCGTGGGTGGGCGCTCCATTCGCCATTCTCCTCGCAGGTGGGCGCCACCGATCCCCTGCCGTTCGAGCGTCCCGGCGCCCTCCTGCAAGGTGAATGGCCCCGGACGCTGCATCGAGAACGGGAGGGCCCATCTCAGGCCATCAACCTTGCAGGAAGGCGCATGAGGCTCAGTCTGGCCCCAACTCGGTGGCGCCTACCTGCGAGGTTGCTGGCCCGCGCCCACCGCCGAAAACGAAAAGAGCCAGGGACCATAACGCCCCTGGCTCTCTGAGTGTTTGCGTCTAGCGCCGCTCGAAGCGTCCACCCCGGTCGCCGCCGCGTGCACCGCGATCGCCGCCTCGGTCACCACCGCGGTCGCCGCCCCGGTCACGTCGCGGTCCGCTCGGGCGATCGGCTTCCTGGGCCTCGGCCAGCGTCCAGCCCTCGAGCACGGCCCGCCGGCTCAGCCGGATCTTGCCGCCCTCGTTGTTGGTCACCATCACCGTCACTTCCTGGCCCATGCTGATCTCCTCCTCGACCCGCCGAAGCGGGCGATCGGCCAGTTGCGAGATGTGAACCATCCCGTCGACGCGCGGCATGATCTCGATGAAGGCGCCGAAGTCGGTGATCCGGACAACTTTGCCGGTGTAGATCTCGCCAGCCTTGACTTCGCCAACCATGCCCATGATGATGTCGCGGGCGCGCTCGGCGGCAGGGCCGTCGGGCGAGGAGATGAACACGCGCCCATCATCCTGAATGTCGACTTTGGCCCCGGTGGTTTCCTGGATGCCGCGGACGGTCTTGCCGCCTGGCCCGATGATC
>JBDSIP010000296.1:0-12773 GCA_039917915.1 Thermoflexales bacterium | reverse complement strand
TGCGGGCCGCGCCGGCCCCGGCGTTGTAAGCCAGGCCGGCCAGCGCCACATATCCGCCAAATTCGGCCAGTTGTTCGCGCACATACAAGCTGCCGCACAAGACCTGGGCGTACTGGTTGCGGCTCTGAAATGCGGTCCCGAAATCGGCGTTCAAGGCGTCGTCGGCGCGCGGATCATCGACGGGCGCCGCAAGCGCGTCGAGCTTGAGCGCGCGCGGGAGGCGCCGGATGACGCCGGCGCGGGTCGAGGGGATCACTTGCAAGACACCATCGCGGTGGTTGGGGTTGGCGCCCTCGACGCAGATATGGGCCTTGATCAGGAGGACGGGCAGTTTGAGTGCCCTGGCGGCCCGGGCGATTGCCGGGCCGAGGCTGAGCGCGTTGGCGGGCGGATCAGCCGGCGGAGGAGGTGGCGTCGCGCTGGTCTCAGCGAGATAGACATCCGGGCCAAGCCGAATGGCGGCAAATCCGGTCGTGCCGGCCGGAAAGTTGGGCGAACTCAGCACCCGCACCGGCAGCCAGACCAGCGGGGGCGCGTCAAGGGCGGGTCCGGTGGCCTCGACAAAGTCGTTGCGGGCGAGCACGCCCAGGAGGGTACCGGGGCTTGTCGACGGCGCGTTTCGAAGCCGCAGCCCGGAGGCCGGCACAGTATCAGGGTTGACGGTGTAGATTGCCATCGTGCGGATGAGTGTAGCCCGATTGTCACGAAGAGAGAAGACTTCCGGATGCGATATTCATGGGCTACGTTCGGGGACATCGCATCCGGTAACAAGTTCTGTCTGATGTCCCAGGGTAACGATACAATCCGCGCCATGAGCGCGCCCATGATTTCTGCCACCCCTTCTCCCGCCAAAAGCGCCGCCGGCGTAAGCTGGGATCTCTCACCGTTGTACGCATCGGTTGATGATCCGGCGATTGATCGAACCTTGAGCCTGCTGGACGAAGACGTCATCACATTCGACAGCCTGTATCGCGGCCGAATCGCCGTCACTGGCGGGCCGACCGCGGCGTTTCTATTGGCGGCCCTGCAGGCCTCCGAATCGATGGCGGACCGGGCGAATACGCTATTCGCCTTTGCCCAGCTTCTGTATGCAGCCGACACGACCGGGGATGCCAACCGGAAGCTGCTGCAGCGGGTGGAGGAGCGACTGACCGCGCTGCAGAACCGGGCGCTGTTTTTTGACCTGGAGTGGTTGCAGGTCGAGGACGCCGCCGCCGCCCGGCTGGTGGCCGATCCGGCCCTCGCCCGCTACGCGCACTATCTGGCCAGCTCGCGGCGCTTCAAGCCGCACACGCTTTCCGAGCCGGAAGAGCGATTGATCAACGATAAGGACATGACCGGCGTCTCGGCATGGGGCAAGCTCTTTACCGAGTATGTTGCGGCGCTGCGGTTCAAGATCGACATCGATGGCACGATCCGCGAAGTCAACCAGAGCGAGATCCTGAGCCTGACCCGGGTGGCTGACCGGCCAACCCGTCAGCGCGCCCATGCGTCGCTCTATGCGACCCTGTCTGCTCACCAGCAGGTGTTGGCTTTTATTTACGACACGCGCTTTCAGGACCACCTGGTGACGTCGCGAGTGCGCCACTATGGCGACCCGATGCAGCCGCGGCATCTGGCCAACGACGTTGACGCGCAGGCCGTCGACGCGATGATGACGGCCGTCGAGCGCAATTTTCCGCTGGCCCATCGCTACTGGAAGCTAAAGGCCCGCCTGCTGGGCCTGCCCAGGCTCGAGTTGTTTGATCAGTACGCCCCGTTGGGCGAGGCCCGCGAGCGGATCACCTTTGACGAGGCCCGCCGAACGGTGTTGAGCGCGCTGGAGATCTTTTCGCCCCAGTTCTCAGGCATGGCGGCGCGCTTCTTCGCCGAGAGCTGGATCGACGCCGATCCGCGCAGCGGCAAGCGCGGCGGCGCGTTCTGCTATGGCAGTTCGCCGTCGAAACCGCCCTTCATCCTGATGAGCTATAACGATGACTTGCGCGACGTGATGACCCTGGCCCATGAGCTGGGCCACGGCATGCATGACCTGCTGGCAGCTGGGCAGACGCCGTTCAGTTTCCACCCGTCGCTGCCGGTCGCGGAAACGGCCAGCGTCTTCGCGGAGATGCTCACGTTCGATGCGATGCTGGCCCGGATCAATGATCCGGAGAGCCAGCTCAGGCTGCTGTGCGCCAAGATCGAGGACAGCTTTGCCACGGTCTTCCGGCAAACGGTCATGACCCGTTTCGAACAGAAGGCCTATGCGGCCCGGGCGCAGGGACGGTTGAATGGAGAGCAGCTTGGAAAGCTCTGGCTTGAGGCGAATGCGCCGTACTACGGCGATACCCTCGCGATGACGGCCGGCTACGAACACGGCTGGTCGTATATCCCGCACTTCATCGGCACCCCGTTCTACTGCTATGCGTATTCGTTTGGCGAGCTGCTGGTGCAGGCCCTGTATGGCATGTATCGCCGGGAGGGCCAACCGTTCGTGCCCCGCTATGCCGCCTTTCTGGCGACGGGCGGGAGCAAATCGCCGAGCGAGCAGGTCGGCTCGATGGGCTTCGACATGGGCGATCCCGACTTCTGGCAAGTGGGCTTCGACGAGTTGGCCCGGCGGGTCGAGAGCGCTGAGAAACTGGCGAGCGCGCTCGGGCTTCTCTGAGAGATCGCGCCGTTCGAAGCGGCGCTAAGGTGGCTCTTATTCGCGAGAACGAGAATGTTCACATATACAACCAATGACAAATTCGAGTTCGGGGAGATAACTGCGGCGAATCCGCCTATATCCCGTCCGATAATGGAATCTGTTAAGAGTACCAAGCTAGTTTGGATTCATGGAGGAATACGATGGGAGCACTGACGAGCGCGGTTACTGACACCGCTTTTGAGACCGAGATCGAGAAGTCGAAGGGCCTGGTCCTGGTGGACTTCTGGGCAGAGTGGTGCGGGCCGTGCAAGATGATCGCGCCCGTGCTCGAGCAGGTCGCCGGCGAGAATGCCGGGAAGATCGCCATCCGCAAGCTGGATGTCGACGACAACCCGAACACGGCCCGTCGGTATGGGGTCATGAGCATCCCGACCATGATTCTGTTCAAGGATGGCGCGCCGGTTGAGCGGCTGATGGGCTACATGCCCAAAGAGCGCCTGATGAACAAGATCAAGCCGCACTTGACCTGAGGGTTGGGCATCGAACCTCATTGGGAAAGCGAAATCCCCCGCCCCGGCGTACGCCGGGGCGGGGGATTTCGCTTCCAGAAGTGACCTTTTGTCTGCTTCCGAGCACCGTTCTTCCTTGACATCCCGGCCAGCAACGTGATAATGAGGGCCATTCTCAGCTACGATTATTCAATGGAGGAGAAAACCCTATGTCTACACGCAAACTGAGCGCGGTATTTGGTTTGGCCGCGGTGGGAAGTATGCTTCTTTCGGCCTGTGGCAGCAATGCCACGCCGATCGTCGTGACTGCGCCCCCGGTCATCGTCAAAGAGACGGTTGTTTCGATCCAGAAGGAACAGTCGACCGTCATTGTCACCCAGGCCGCGCCGGCCGCGCCGCCAACGGCGACCGCCGTGCCCGAGTGGTCGCGCCCGCACCCCATTCTGGCCGATGTCAAAGTCCGCCAGGGCATCGCCCACTGCACCGACCGCGACAAGCTGATCGCCTCGGTCTATGACTACGTGCCGGATGCCGACAAGCCCAAGCTGCGCATGGATACCTTCATGCCGAAGACAGGTCCGTTCTATGCAGCCGGGAATGCGAACGTCGTCGACTATGCTTTCGACAAGGCCAAGGGCGGCGCGTTGCTCGAGGCTGCCGGCTGGAAGCTGGCTGAAAAGGCCACGATCCGGGCCAACGCGAAGAGCGAGCCCCTGACGCTGCGCTTCACGACGACGAATGCCCAGTTCCGTCAGACCTGGGGGGCGGTGTTCACCAAGCAGATGGCCGACTGCGGCATTGTGCTGCAGCCCTCGTATATTCCGGGCACGATCTGGTTCGGCTCGGCCTCCGGCCTGCGCCGGCGTGACTTTGACCTCGGCGCGTTCGCCTGGGTTGGCCAGGCGGATCCGGGTGGCACGACCCTGTATGCCTGCGAGCAAATTCCGACCCCAGCCAACAACTGGGACGGCCAGAACTATATGGGCTGGTGCAACAAGAAGGCCAGCGACGCGGTGAAGCTCGCCAATAACACCCTGGCAATCGAGGAGCGGAAGAAGGCCTACGCCATCGTCCAGGAAGAGTTCACAAAGGACATGATTTCGTTGCCGCTGTTCCAGCGCGCGGAAACCGCCGGGTTCAACAAGAACCTAAAGGGGATCAAATTCAACACCACCGAGTACTACACAGCCAGCGCCGATCAGTGGGAACTTCCGGGCAAGGACACGGTCGTCATCGCCCTGACCCAGGAACCCTCTTCGATGTACTCCGGCGCCGAGAGCGCGGCCGTGCAGCGCATCGCTGCCAAACTCGTGCTGGGCCAAGGTTACACCCAGTATGACTACAACTTCCAGCCCTACACCTACGACGGCAACAAGCTTCCGACAATCGAGAACGGCGGCACCAAGCGGAACGAGGTGGAGCTCAAGGACGGGATGCGGATCGTGGCCGCGGATGGGAACGCCTACGACTACAAGGGCGGCAAGCTCGTCGACCTTAAGGGCAAGGAGACCCCCGGGGTGAAGGTTACCGAGAGCACCGGAAAGGAAGTCGACGCCAAGGACGGCGTCAAGCTGCCGCAGCTCGTCATCACGACCAAGTCCATTCCTGACAAGTGGAGCGACGGCGAGAAGGTTAAGAAGGCCGACAATGAACTCGGCTACAAGATCAATTGCGACAAAAGCTCGGGCCAGACGAGTTACTTCACCTGCGATCGCACCACGAAGGTGGAATTCGTCGATGATCTGACGACGATCGTCACCTATGCGCCGGGCTATCTGACCCCGATCTACTTCCTGGCAGGATACGGCGCGTATCCCAGCCATCAGGTCATCAAGAGCAAGGGCCCGTACGAGGGCAAGAAGCTGTCCGAAGTGGCGGCGAAGGACTTCGCGACCCTGCCCGAGATCGCCGAAACCCCGCTGGGCACCGGCCCGTATGTCATGACGAAGTGGGAGAAAGGCCAGCGCATGCAGTTCGAGGCCAACAAGAACTACTTCAAGGGTGAGCCGAAGGTCAAGAAGATCGTGATCCAGTTCTTCGGTGACACGAACGGCGCCGTGGCGGCTCTCCTGGCCGGCACCGTCGATATCGTGGGATCGGAGACCTTGGGCGGTGGGGCCGAGGCCAAGACGGTCTTTGACGCGGCCAAAGCCGGCAAAGTTGCCTCCGAAAACATCGCCAGCGCGACCTGGGAGCACATCGACTTCAACCTGAATTCGCGTTAGTACCTTTCGCGAATGGTATTCGCCTGGATCGGCATGCCCCGGCGCAGCCGGGGCATGCCGATCCAGGCATCAAAACGGGGGCGCAGGATTCCTGCGCCCCCGTTGATCCCCGGGCTGCGACACCGATGGCAAACTTTCTGATCCGCCGCATCCTCGCCATGATCGTGATGTTCCTGATCATTACCTTCGTGGCCTACAACGTGCTTTCGCTTGCCCCGGGAGGCCCGCTTCAGGAGTTGCAACAACAGCAGCAAAACAATGCCAACCGGCTGGATGCGTTTGCCTTTGAGCGGGTCATGGTCAGATACGAGTTCGACATCGATCTGATTCCACGTTATACGCGCTGGCTCATGGGTCAACCCGATGGTCCGCTCAATTTGTTTGGCCAGGAAATGTTCGGCGCGACCCAGGTCGGATGCCTCAGAAAGGGCGAAACCATCTTCAAATACCCAGATGGCAGAGTCGTCGTCAGCGACTGCGAGGTGCCTGTCTATCTCAACGATCTCAAGGGTCGGGCCGTAAGCAAAGGCATTCTGGCCCTGGACTTTGGCACCTCCCAGGGCGTGCTGCGCGGCCGGCCGGTAAGTGAAGTGCTCAACAGCCGGATCGGGCTGACCCTGCTCCTGCAGGGAATCAGTTCGATGCTGGCCCTGGCCATCGCCGTTCCGCTCGGGATCTACACTGCCGTCAAGCAGTATTCCAAGCTGGACTATGCGACCACGACGGTCGCCTTTCTGGGCTCTTCGTTGCCCTCCCTCTTCTGGGGACTGATGGGCCTGCTCGTGTTCGCGGTCTTATTCAAGCAGTGGGGATTGCCCTATTTTCCGGCGGGGACCTTTGTCTCGAACACGCCCCAGACCGTGCCGCTGATTGGGGTCATTGAGCCGGAAAGTTTTGCCGATCGGGCCTGGCACCTCATTCTGCCCATCTTGATCCTGACCTTTGTCAGCCTGTCCGGTTGGATCCGCTATATCCGGGCCAGCGTGTTGGAAGTACTCAAGCAGGACTATGTGCGGACGGCTCGGGCCAAGGGCTTGAGCGAGCGGGCGGTGATCCTCAAACACGCCGTGCGGAATGCGCTGATCCCGTTTATCACGCTGGTGGTGACCATCCTGCCTGGCCTTGTTGCAGGCGCAATCATCACTGAGACGATCTTCAGCCTGCCCGGGGTCGGAAATCTGCTGGTCGCTGCCATCTATGGCTCGGACTACAATGTCGCGATGGCGGTGCTGCTCTTGAGCGTGGTGCTGACCCTGATCGCATATGTGCTGGCAGACATCCTGTATACGGTCGCCGATCCCCGCATTCGCCTGCGCTAGTCAATATGGCCATCACCGCGATCAAACCCCAGAAGGAAAACGAGAAAGCGCGCAAACCGCTGGCCCGGGCCGATACCCAGTTCACCATCGTCGCCCGCCGTTTCCGGCGGCATCGCCTGGCCATGGTGTCGCTGCTCGTCCTGGGTGCGATCTTTACCGCGTCGATTTTGGCCAAGCAGATCTCGCCCTTTGAGCGCGACTACCTGAATGTCGAGTCTGCGGCGAAGTTTCTGCCGCCGCTGTCGACGAGCCCCGAGACAGGCGGGATGCATTGGCTGGGCACAAATCAGATTGGGCAGGACCTCTTCACTCGCCTGGTCTATGCGGCCCGCATCTCGCTGACCACGGCCATCCTTGCGACCACATTCTCAACCCTGGTTGGCACGATCCTGGGCACGCTGGGAGGCTATTTCCGCGGTGTTATCGACGCGGTCATTCAGCGCGTGATCGACTTCTTCTCGAACCTGCCTACCCTGCCGATCCTGCTGATACTGACGGCCGTCCTGGTGACGGATCCGCGCCTGATCCCGATTCCGACCTTTGTGATCAAGTTCCTCCAGGCAATCATGCTCTTTGATCAGGAGCGCGAAGCCCGGGTCGTCGCGGCGTTGATTCTCATCCTGACCTTGCTGGGCTGGACGGGGGTGGCCCGCCTGATGCGCGGCCAGGTGTTGCAAGTGCGCGAGCGCGACTTTGTCGAGGGGGCCCGGGCCCTGGGCGCGAACAGCCTGGCGATCATCACCCGCCACATTGTGCCGAATGCCTTCCCGCCTGTGATCGTGGCCTTTACCCTCGGTTTGGCGTCGTCCCTGACCGCCGAGACTTCGCTCAGCTTCCTGGGCATCGGGATCCAGAACCCCATCCCGACCTGGGGGAACATGTTGGCGTTTACCCAGAGCTACATGTTCGAGCGGCCGTATCTGCCACTGATCCCGGCCTTTCCCATGTTTTTGTGTTCGGTGGCCTTCAACTTTATCGGGGATGGACTTCGAGACGCGCTCGATCCGCGCCAGACAAAGTGATGCTTATCAAGTAGAATCGGCCCACTCGCGCAGGCGGGCCAAGACTAGTCCGTAGTTCGGGGAACACCGTACTCGCACTCATTACAATCCGCTTCCAGGAGTAGCCAATGTCAAGCACCAATGGACGCGCCAGGGACGCGAAGAGCGACCTGATGCTCGAGATCAAGGGTCTCAAGACCCAGTTCTACACCGAGGACGGCGTGATCAAAGCCGTTGACGGTGTGGATTTGTACGTCAAGCGCGGCGAAACGCTCGGCATCGTGGGCGAGTCAGGCTGCGGCAAGAGCGTGACTTCGCTGTCCATCATGCGCCTTGTTTCCGCTCCCGGCAAGATTACCGAAGGCAAGATCATTTTCGACGGCGCCGATCTGCTGAAGCTGCCCGAGAAGGAGATGACGAAGATCCGGGGCAACCGCATTTCGATGATCTTCCAGCAGCCGACGACATGTCTGAACCCGGTCTTCAGGATCGGCGACCAGATCTCGGAAGTGCTGAATATTCACCAGTCGCTGGGCAAGGAAGCGGGCCAGAAGCGGGCGATCGAACTGCTGCGCATGGTCGGCATCCCCTCACCCGAAAAGCGCGCCCAGGCGTATCCGCACGAGATTTCGGGCGGTCAGGCCCAGCGCGTGATGATCGCGATGGCGCTCGCCTGCGCGCCCGAGCTGCTGATCGCCGACGAGCCGACGACAGCCCTGGACGTGACGATTCAGGCCCAGATTCTGGACCTGATGCGCGGGCTCAAAGAAAAAACCGGGACCGCCATCATGCTCATCACCCATGACCTGGGTGTAGTGGCCGAAATGGCCGACCGGGTGGTCGTGATGTATGCCGGCCAGATCGTGGAAGAGGCCGATGTGCGCACGCTGTTTGCCCGTCCGTTGCACCCGTATACAAAGGGTCTGCTTGGCTCCATCCCAGTCTTGGGCGTTGTGCGTGACCGGCTGGATGTCATCCCCGGCTTCGTGCCGAATCTGCTGAACCCGCCTCCGGGTTGCCGCTTCGAGCCGCGCTGCGAAATCTGCAAAGGCGCCGCCCGCGAGCGCTGCCAGGTTGAGAATCCGCCTCTGCGCGAGGTCGAGCCCGGCCACTGGGCGCGCACCTGGCTCTACGAATAACTGCCTTCCCTCTGACTTCATCCATGAACAACACACACGGTAAACCGGCTGCCCTCGACGGCACCACTGCGGCGGACCTGCTGCGCGTCGATGACCTGGTCAAGCACTTTCCGATTCGGGGCGGCCTGCTGCAGCGCACCGTTGCCAACGTCCAGGCTGTCGATGGCGTGTCCTTCGTCGTGAAGAGGGGCGAGACGCTCGGGCTGGTGGGCGAATCCGGCTGCGGCAAAACCACTGTCGGGCGGACCCTGCTGCGCCTGGTCCCAGCCACCTCGGGCAAGGTCGAATTCGAAGGCCGCGACGTATTTGCGCTCAAGGGGGCCGGTCTCAAGGCCATGCGGCGCGACATGCAGATCATCTTCCAGGACCCGTACTCGTCGCTCGATCCGCGCATGCCGATTGGCGAGAGCGTGGGCGAGGGCCTGCTGGTGCACGGAATGCGCGACTCGAAGAAGCGCAACGAGATGGTCATCGAGATGCTGCGCAAGGTTGGCCTCGAGGACTATCACGCCCGGCGCTATCCGCACGAGTTCTCGGGCGGCCAGCGCCAGCGCATCGGGATTGCCCGCGCGCTTGCGTTGCGGCCGAAGTTCATCGTCTGCGACGAGCCGGTTTCGGCTCTCGACGTGTCGATCCAGTCGCAGGTGTTGAACCTGCTCAAGGATCTGCAGCGCGAGTTCGGGCTGACCTATCTCTTCATCGCCCACAACCTGAGCGTGGTCGAGCACATCAGCGACCGGGTCGGGGTGATGTATCTGGGCAAGATGGTCGAGCTGACCGACCGCGAAACTATCTTCCGCGATCCGCTGCATCCGTATACCAAAGCGTTACTGTCGGCGATTCCGATGCCGGACCCGACCCTCAAACGCGAGCGGATGATTTTGCAGGGCGATGTGCCCAGCCCGGTCAATCCGCCCAAGGGATGCCGATTCCACACCCGCTGCCCGTTTGCGGTGGACAAATGCAAGGTCGACGAACCGCTGCTGGAGGAGCTCAAGCCCGGCCACATCGTGGCCTGCTGGGTGGCCAAGGAACAGGTCGCGCAGGAAAAGGCGGCCCTGGCGCGATAGATAACGGAATCGTTTCCGGAAGCAATCGTCCCCGCCCCGGCGTAAGCCGGGGCGGGGACGATTGCTTCCGGAAACATGAGACAGGTTGGGCGACAATAGGCAGATGATCTACACGTCCAACCGCGGGTTGCTTACAACGATAGCGCTGCTGAGCGCGGTGACTCTTGCCGCCTGCGCTGCCCAGGCGAGTTCGACGCTAACACCAGCGCCAACGGTGGCGCCTGCCGCCACTTTACGACCGCCCCCCACGGCCACGCCGTCTTCGCCCTGGAAACTGCTGTGGAGCGACGAGTTCGACGGCCCGCGCGACGCGCCGCCGGATTCGGCGCGTTGGAAGTTCGACGTGGGCGGGGGCGGGTGGGGCAACCGCGAGCGCCAGTTCTACACCAGTGGTCCGACGAATGCCGGCCTCGATGGCGATGGCGCGTTGGTCATCACAGCGCGCAAGACGACGCCCCTGCAGGCCCGCGATACGCTGTGCTGGTATGGCGATTGCGGCTACACCTCGGCCCGCCTGCAAACCTCGGAGACGTTCACCTTCACTTATGGACGGGTCGAGGCCCGCATGCGGCTGCCACAGGGACAGGGCCTGTGGCCGGCCTTCTGGATGCTGGGAGCGGACATCCGGAGCAATCCCTGGCCGGGCAACGGTGAGATCGACATCATGGAGAACGTGGGCAAGGATCCCGAGACCGTGGTTGGCACAATTCATGGGCCGGGCTATTCGGGCGGCAAGGGGATTGGCCTGCGCTACTTCCAGCCGGAGGGGAAGGCGTTCCACGAGGCCTTTCACGTGTATGCGGTGGATTGGCGGCCGGACGAGATACGCTGGTCGGTGGACCAGACGACGTATTTCACCGCAACCCCGGCGCTGTTGCCCAGCGATACGCGCTGGGTGTTCGACCACCCGTTCTTCATCCTGCTCAACCTGGCGGTGGGCGGGCAGTGGCCGGGCGATCCGGATGACACAACGGTGTTTCCCCAGATGTTGACGATCGACTATGTGCGGGTGTATGAGGCGAATTCGGCGGGGCGCTGATCGGACTTGGTGGGGTCCACCTCCCAGGCGGGCCTCACCTGGAGCGCCGGTCTGAATCACGGATGCTGAAGATGACACGGATTGCGCGGACAGGCTCATCCGAGCCAGCAACGATGATCCTCGCCATCTCCAACTCCCGTCATCCGGCGTGTTTCATGACGTTACTTGTGGATCCCACGCTTTCGCGTGGGATGACGGTGTTGAGGGACGTGATGGACCCGCGCTTTCGCGACGGATGACGGGCGGGAGTGTAGGGGCGGCACCCTTCCGTGCAATCCGCGTCATCCTCCGTGTCCGCGATTCAGACAGGTGTGACGATCCGTGCAATCTGCAGCCTCCGTGTCCATCCGTGATTCAGACAGCGGCGGCGGGACCTCGCCCGGCCGCGGTATGGGTCCCGCGCTTTCGCGCGGGATGACGGGCGGAGGGGGAGGGGCGGCACTCTTCCGTGCAATCCGCAGTCTCCGTGCCCATCCGTGATTCAGATAGCGGCGCCGGGACCTCGCCCGGCCGCGGCATGGGTCCCTCGTCATCCCCGCGCAGGCGCGAAGCCGTGCCTCTCTCAAACCCTTGCTCGGCACGAATAGGGTCGCCCCTACCCGTTGTGCGCCGCGCCACCCCGCCCAAGCAGATACACCGCCTGATGGGCGAACAGCTCGGGCCACAGCGCCCGCCGCCCGCCCGGGCCGGCCGAGCGCCGGCCGACAAAGACCGCGTCCACCACCTCGGCGCACAACGACGCGCACAACGCCCGGAATTGCCCCAGCATGATCGGGCGCTGACGGGGCTCCTCCGCGGTCAGATCGCCGCCAAAACCGGCCCCGAATAACACCCGAAGCCGGTCCCGGTAATAGCCTGCGTTCTCAAACGACACGATCGCCCGCTTCCCAACTCGCAGCATTTCGGCCACCACCGGCCCGCCGCGATTGATGTAGGCCAGGGTCTGGCTCAACACCACCACGTCAAACGCCCCATCGGGGTAATCGGCCAGGCCTTCCTCGATGTTGCCCTGGCGCACCGACAGCCCGCGGGTGATGCACGCGCGCACATTGACTTCATTGATTTCCACGCCCCGCGCCGTTGCCCGCTTCTCGTGGGCCAGGCGGGCCAGCAGCCCGCCGTCGCCGCAGCCCAAGTCGAGGACCTTCGCCCCCTCGGGCACCAGCGACACGATCGCGTCCCAGTCCAGGCGGTGGGCGGTGCGCTGGACGGCAACTGGGGCGCCGCTCATGCCGCCCGCCCCAGAAAGTCGCGGGTCAACTCGGCCAGCCGGTCGACCTCGAGGAGAAAAGCGTCATGGCCGAAGTTGCTGTCGATATCAACATACGTTACGTCGATGCCGTTCTGCAGCAATGCCCGGACAAGCTCTTTCGACTGCCCGGACGGGTACAGCCAGTCGCTGGTGTAACTCACCACCAGAAAGCGCGAGGTCACCCCGCGAAAGGCCGCGGCCAGCGAAGTGAGCCCATACGACAGATCGAAGTAGTCCATCGCCTTGCTGAGATACAAAAAGGCGTTGGCGTCAAAGCGCTTGGTGAATGAATCGCCGCGGTATTTGAGATAGCTCTCGACCTCGAACTCGGCCTCGAAGGTGAAGCCATAGCCCGTGCCGTTGCCCGCCCGCAGCCGGCGACCAAACTTTTCGCGCATGCTCTCGTCGCTGAGAAAGGTGATGTGCCCGATCATCCGGGCGACCGACAGCCCGGCGTTGGGCGGGGTCTTGTCGTAGTAGTCGCCGCGGTTCCAGTTCGGGTCGGCGTAGATGGCCTGGCGGGGCACTTCGTTCAGGGCGATGGTCTGGGGCGAGAGCCGGGCGGTGCTGGCCAGGGCGATGATGTTGCG
>JBDSIP010000295.1:0-3467 GCA_039917915.1 Thermoflexales bacterium | reverse complement strand
CAGGCCCAATTCGACCGGATTTCATCTTCAACGATATAGGCGAGGTCGCTGATGCGCTGCGCGCCTCACGGAGCGCCAATCCCGCGAGCGCGCTACAGGGAAAATCATCATGAAACTGCTACTTCGTCTCGGCGTGAACGCCGTCGCGCTTTTTCTGACCGCCCAGCTCCTGCCTGGCGTAAAGGTGAACGGCGATGTCGGGACCCTGCTTTTGCTGGCCCTGATCTTCGGCATCGTCAACGCGCTGATCAAGCCGATCGTCGAGCTGTTGACCTGCCCGCTGGTCATTGTCACCATCGGGCTGTTTGTGCTGGTCATCAATGGCGCCATGCTGATGCTGACGGCCAGCCTGTCCGGCGGCCGTTTGGTCGTTGACGGCTGGGGCACCGCCATCGTGGGCGGCATCGTCATGGGCATCATCAATGTCGTGCTCGAAGCCGTGCTCGGCCTGAACAAAAAGGACGACTGAGCCGCTGTGGCCGTCCGTCGCATTCAGGCGCCTCGGGCTGATCGCCTGGACAAGATCGTGGCGGCCGGCTGCGCCGATTTGACCCGCAGCGCCGCCCAGAAACTCATCGCCGACGGATGCGTCAGGGTCAATGGCATTGCGCGTGACGCGGGAGACGTCGTCCGGGCCGGCGACTGGATCGAAGTGGACGTGCCCGACCCGGTCGACGACACGCTCCGACCGGAAGCCATCGCCCTCGAAGTCTTGTATGAGGACGCCGACGTACTGGTCATCAACAAGCCAGCGGGGATGGTCGTACACCCGGGCGCGGGGGTGCGCGGGGGGACTGTCGCGAACGCGATCCTCAGCTACGCGCCCGAGGCCGCCGAGGCCGGCAACGATCCGCAGCGACCCGGCATCGTGCACCGGCTGGACAAAGACACCAGCGGGGTCCTGCTCATCGCCCGAACCGATGCCGCGTTGCAGACCTTGCAGGCTCAGTTCCAATCGCGCACGATCGAGAAGACATATCTCGCGCTGTGCGTTGGCGAGGTCATGCCACCCGCCGGGTTGATCGACAAGCCGATCGGGCGTGACCCCAGACATCGCCAGCGCATGGCCGTTGCTGTGTCCGGGCGATCCGCCCAGACCGAGTACAACGTCACGCAACGCTGGAAGGTGGCGGATGCGGACGGCGTGGCAGAGGCCGCCGGGGAGGTTCTGGGCCGGGCATCGCTTGACCGTGCAGACCGCAAAGCAAAACAAACGCGGATGGCCTACACGCTGGTGCGGGCCCGGCCGCGGACAGGACGCACGCACCAGTTACGGGTGCATCTCGCTTCAATTGGATTCCCGATAGTCGGGGATGAGACCTATGGCGCAACCCGGCGGGATCCGCTCAGCAAGCGATTGGCGCCCCGCCAACTGCTTCACGCGAGCGAACTGCGATTCGGCCTGCCGTCCACAGGCGTAGAGTTTCGCGCGCGCGCGCCCCTGCCCGCAGACTTTTTGGCGGTTCTCGGTTGTCTCGAACTGCCGTCCTGAGGGATAGTTTCCGGACGCGCAATACCCGGCGAAGCCAGGGAATTGCGCGTTCGATTCACTCAAGGCTTCTTTTCGATCAGGTCCTGCGAAATACGGCTCATCGTCGTTCGCCGCGCGCGAGCCCGCATCTGAATCTCGTGATAGGCCTCTTCCTCGCTCAGGCCGGTCTTCATCAGGATGCCCTTGGCCCGATCAATCAGTTTGCGCGAGGTCAGTTTCTCTTCGAGCTCGACGACCTTTTCCTGCAGCACTCGGCGATCCTGGAATGTCGCCAGGGCGACCCGAATGGCCGCGACGAGGTCGTCGCGCTTGACAGGCTTGACCAGATAGCCCTGCACCGGGATGGCTGCCGCCCGGTCCAGCAGCGCGTTTTCGTTAAAGGCGGTCAAGATGATGATCGGAATGGGCCGCTGCTTGACGATTTCAGCGGCCGCGTCAAGTCCATCCCGAAAGGGCATGCGCACATCGAGCAAGGCGATGTCCGGTTCCTCGCGTTGGGCAAGGCTGGCCGCCTCGACCCCATCCGCGGCGCTATATACGGTATGCCCGAGTTCGGTCAGGATGGCCCGCAGGCCCATCCGAATAATGCTTTCGTCATCGGCGATCAGAACGCGCAACGATTTGCTCATGGGTTTCTCCTAAGGTGAGTGTCTTGTTCAACCAGCTCTGACTAACTCGTCGCGGAGAAGAGCCGTTGCGTGATCGGGTGGCTGCCGGCAATTATAGAGGCTGCAAATTTTGCCAGAAAGACTTCGACATCGCCACCTTGAAGTCGGACATGGACAGTCAGCTCACCCTCTCCGGTATCGTACTGATCGAAATCGCTTGCAGATTGAGGAATGGTCACGCCGGTGATTCGCGCGATGTATGAGTAGGCATCAGTCCGGACCCGCTGTCTGGTCCATCCAAGTAGAAGCAGCGCAAGCGCGCACAACGCAAGCGGGCCGACGAGCGCAAGGGTCGACAGGGTTCTTGCGCGTCGATCGAGTTGTCGAAACCGATGCATTAGTTTGATTCCCCCCAATGCTTGACCGCATCCCTCAGATCCGGGTAGAACGCGGCGAAGTCCTCGCCCAGTCCGGAATAGTTGTCAGCCAGCTCAGCCGCCATCGGCACCAGCAGGCCGGGCCGCTTGAGCCGGCCCGAGATTCGGGCGAGGGTGCGCTCGATGCCGGCGAGCGTTTCGTATTCACCCAGCCAGTCGTCCTCCGCCATTCGCAGCACAAAGCGCCGGGCATCGGGGAGCTGCATTTCGGTATAACGATCAAAGTCAGCGTAGATGCCGTCGATGAAGGCGCGCTTGGGCTGGACGGAGAAGTCGGACCAACGCATCGATAGGAAATGATCGTAGAAAACGTCGACGAGGATTCCGGCGAACTTGCGGTTGGCGGGGCTGATGCGCTGCCGGCTGCGCAGAAAGACCGGATGCGCGTCAGTGAAACTGTCGATGAACATGTGGCAACTCACCCCGCGCCGGATTCGGAGATTGAGGGCCTGACGTTTCTCGCCCTTGATAAAGTCCGCGATAACGTTGCCCAGGCGGACCTCAACGTCGTCCTCCGACAGGTGCAGATGGGCGAGCCAATTCATCTCGCCGAGTGTACGCGAGGCGGGCGTACATATACTAGCCCCTTCACCATGCGTTATTTCCCACTTGCGCTCGTCCTGTGCCTCGCGCTTGGCGCGTGCGCCAATCCACCCTTTGAAATCCGCGTTCCCGTCCTCGAGGCGCCCGCCGCAACGGACACCATCGCAGCGCCCACAGCCGTGCCGCCGACCGTCGGTTCGCGCCTGACCCCGGCGTCGACGCTGATCCCCACGGCCATCCCGACGCCGCTACCGACTCCCACTCCGCTGCCCCCAGCCCCGATTCAAATCGCGCTGGTCGGCGAGCCCGAAACACTGCATCCGCTATACGCCAGATCGCTGGCGGCTCGAAATGTGCTCGGTGCGCTCATGGTGGGTTGTGTCGGTG
>JBDSIP010000294.1:0-2679 GCA_039917915.1 Thermoflexales bacterium | reverse complement strand
TCGCTTCCGACGCCGCTGTCGTGGGCCAACTCGGTTTATCACCCTCAGAGCCGGCGCATCGCCGTGATCGGGGGACAGGGTTCCAGCACCCGGCTGGACAGCCTCTTTTCGTTCGACCCCGCATCCGGCGTTATCGCCGCGCACACTTTGCGACTGCCGGAGTCGCGCTCGCAGGCCGGAATCGCGTACAGCACCGCCACGGGCAAAGCATATGTATTTGGCGGACTCGTCACATTTGGTCCCGCCGTGTCGTCAATCCTCGAGATCGATCTTGGGGACGGCCTGACGGGCGGCTCGATCGTCACCTTGACCGCAAGGTTGCCGCAAGCGACCTATGGCGCGTCGGCCGCAGAAGATCCGATCAGCAAACTCATCTACATCGTCGGCGGGACTGGCACCAATTTTGACGAAGCCAAAACCGTAAAGGTCTTTGATCCGGTGACGGGCCAAATCTGGACGTCGCGGCTCTCTCTTCCAGGCAGCCTGCAAGACGGCGGGGGCGCCTATGACTCCATCAACCGCAACATCGTCTTCGCTGGCGGCTATAACAGCAACACCGTATGGCGCATCCCGGTCGGGGATGGCCCCCAGATCAAGATGGCCCGTTGGGATTGGCTCGCCGATCAGCCGGCAGCCAAGGTGAACGCCATCCATGGCGACGGGCCGAAGGTCGCGGTTGGAACGAATGTGGGTGGCGCGGCGAATGGCCTCTACCTTTATACCGAAGGCGGCCGGTCGAATCCCGCGATCGGCCTGACCGCCGGCCAAAACGTCAACGACGTGCGCTACAGCGCCGCCAACGACCAGGCCTGGGTGGCCTCCCAAACCGGGCTGAAGATCTATGGCCCGGGCAATACCGTGCTGAACTATCCCGGGCTGACATACACGGTCAAGGCCGTCGATCTGTATCCCGGCTATGTCATCACGGACGGCGCGCCCTTTGTCGCGCCGAATCTCAGCGGGATGTGGTGGCGAAACTTCAACACCTTCTTGGGGAATTTCTGGGATCACCGATACGGTTCCGACGATATTCTTGACATCCGGCATCGGGCAACAGGCGATGTGTGGGCTTCCCGTGCCGACGGCAGAGTCTATCGATTGCAGTATCAGTACAACCCCAGCATTTTTGGCTATGACGTCATCACAACCAATCTCGGCATACTATGCCAATTTGGCGACTGGCCCACGGGATCTGCTTTCGACAAGCAGGGTGATATGTGGCTGGTGGGGACGGACGACATGCCAGTACTGAACGGCCCGACGCGCCCCAATGCGTACACGGGCGTGTGCCGGGTCCGCGACCCGGGCGGCGCTTCGACGGTCAATGAGTTCAGCTCGCCCCTCGGCGATGACGCATCAGGCGTGACCGTTGACCGTGACGGCCAAATCTTTGTGGGCTGGTTGAGCCGCAACGATGGGACCGGGCACGGGACCGGAGGCTTGCAGGTCTTTCAGAACCTGAGCGGGACCGTCAGCACGGATGCCATGACATGGCTAACGGCGCCCATTGGCAGCAAGATTTCCTACGCTTTCGCCGGTCAGACCAACTGGGCGAGTACCGTCGATAAGGTTGGCGCGGTCGACGAAAAACTTTGGTACTCCAGCACGCTTGGTCTCGGCACCTATGCGCCGCGCTGGCAACAGATCAACTCCGCAACCGCGCTGGAAGACTGCTACGTGAATAAGGTGTTCCCAGTTCGCGGCCGCCTTTTCGCCGCCGCGCAGTGCGACCCGCTCAATTTTTTCGACCGCTCCCTGTTTGTTCTTCAGCCGGACGGAAAAACGTTTGAGAAACGCAATACGTATCCGGCCGAGGCGCGGGCCGTTCACGGAGACGCGCGCGGGCGGATCTGGGTTGGCTTTAACAATGGCGTGCGGTTGTACACGCCGGACGGATGGACGCTTTTTACCGACACCGTCGGCACGCCGCCCGCAAGCGTGAACGCCATCGCTGAGGATCAGGATGGCCGGATCTGGCTGGGCGGTAATGATGGTCTAACGCTGTATGACCGCGACCGCTTCGTAACGACGTTCTCATTCTCCCGGCTGGGCCTGCCCGGCGCAAATATCAATGCGATGCTGGTCGATTCGTCCGGCGCGCTCTGGGCGGGCACCGACGCGGGTCTGGCGCAGGTGCAGCGGAGCGGAACTGTCGTAACGCTCACGATTCCCGGCGGGGCGTCGTTCAACGTCGTGAAGAGTCTGGCCCAGGGCAGCGACGGGCGGCTTGCGGTTAGCACTGCGGGCGGTCTGGTCTTCTACAACGGCACGACCTTTGTGGTCGAAACGGTGCCCGGCAGTGCGGCTGGAGCGCCGCTTGCCGTTGACGATCTCGGGCGATTGTGGCACGGGAACTCGGTCCGCAACTCGGGCGGCTGGCTGGCCTACTACAACACCAACAGCGGTCTGATCGGCAGCGGGGTGAAGGATGTTGCCACTGACGGGAGCGGTCTGGTCTGGTTCGCCCACGGGAATGTCAAGGGCATCTCCGCGCGCGGGACGCAGCTCCCCGCGTTGGGTACTGTGCTGCCATCCGTGTTCTCGATGATTCCGGCGAGCGGCAGCGCAGGCACCGTGATCACGATTACGGGGACGGGTTTCTCGGCGAACACTTCCGACAACGATGTCGTTGTCGGCGGCGCGCGCGCCGATATTCTGACCAGCTCGCCAACCCGGTTG
>JBDSIP010000293.1:0-19884 GCA_039917915.1 Thermoflexales bacterium | reverse complement strand
GTGGGATGACGTGCCAGAGCGGGCGTGGGATGACGTGCCAGAGCGGGCGTGGGATGACGTTCTAGAGGGGGCGTGCGATGGTGGTGCTGAGGCGGGCGCCACCCAAGACTCGTCATTCCCGCGCAAGCGGGAATCCACAAGTAACCCCGACGCAGTATTTCTGGATGTCCGTCCGCGAGGGCACGACCACGGCCACGTGTCCCGTTGCGGAAGGCTGTTGCCGCCAGCGCACAACCGCGTTACTTGTGGATCCCTGTCATCCCCGCGCAGGCGGGGAGTTCGCGTGGGATGACGTGCCAGAGCGGGCGTGGGATGACGTGCCAGAGCGGGCGTGGGATGACGTTCTAGAGGGGGCGTGCGATGGTGGTGCTGAGGCGGGCACCACCCTGGACTACCGACGGCCGCGCCTTCGGCGAAGAGATGATAGCGGTTCGAATCAAAATACCAGTATCACAGGATATGTACTCGTCAGATGCGGCAGACGGGCTGCAGGTCATTGGCCTCAGGCACGCCGCTTAACTCAATGCCATTGGGCGGAAGCCGGGGTCATTTTCGGGCGGCCTCGGCGATGGCTTTGAGCAGCGACGGACCCTCGCTCACATCGAGGCCCAAATGCCAGAACATGATTCCCGACCCGCGGGCCTGCGCGAGTGCCACCTTGCGCTGCAGGGTGGGGATGCCGTTGTAAAAGACGGTCTGACCGTTGAATTCGACGCTGTCGAGCACGCTGGCCTTGTCATCGTAGGCGACCAGCCGGGCGTATGGCACATCGCCGGGCTTGGCATAGAACGGCACGCCCAGCACGCGCTTGGCCTGGGGCAGGCCGCGCTTCTCCCAGTAGTTGAGGGCGGTCTCCGCCAGGGCGTAGGGCGCATGACCCTCGCCCGGTCCGCCGTCATAGACCATGATGTTGGCAAAGTCGACCCGCCCGAGCACGTCGTCCTTGGTCCCCTCGGCATTTCGGCCGTGCGTGACGACAGCCATAGTCAATAGCATCCCATCTGGGCGCAACACAGCGCTGAGGGCCTGCATCAGGGCGCTGAAGTTGGCGGCCGATCCGTTTGGGGAGGGATCCGGAACGGGATACTCCCAGTCGATGTCGACCCCATCCAGGCCATACTGATCGACAAAGGCACGCGTCTCGCGCACAAAGCGGGCGCGATAGTCGGGGTTCTCGGCCATCCGCTCGAAGGCGGCGTCGCTGCCCCAACCGCCGATGGAGATGAGTGTCTTCACCCCTCGGGCGGACGCGCGCGCGACGATGTCCTTCAACTTCCAATCGTTGGCGACGCCCTTCAGCGCTCCCTCGGGTCCCGGCAGGGCGAAGGCGTAGTTGATGTGGGTGAGGGCGGCAATCTGTTCGGTGCTCGGCGTGATGCTGGTGTCCGTGATATAGCCGACGATGCGGAACGGCGGGGCGGGCGCTGCCACAGGCGCGGTGGCGCAAGCGGCGCATAGCGCGACAACGATCAGGCCGGGCAGAAATGCGCGTCGCATGGTTGAGTGTTTTCCCGGAGCGTAATCCCCCGGCTCCGCCGGGGGATTACGCTCCGGGTCTATTCCAGATTCGGTGATAGCCAGCGCTCAGCCTCGTCGAGTGTCCAGCCCTTGCGCTTCGCGTAGTCAGTGAGCTGGTCGCGGCCAATTTTGCCCAGCCCAAAGTAACGCGCCTCGGGGTGGGCGAAATACCAGCCGCTCACGCTGCTGGCCGGGGTCATGGCGAAGCTCTCGGTCAGGCCCATGCCCGCGCCCTCCTCGGCGCCCAGCAGCGCAAAGAGGGTGCCCTTCTCGGTGTGATCGGGGCAAGCCGGGTAGCCCGGCGCGGGTCGAATCCCGCGGTATTTCTCAGCCACGAGATCGGCCTTGCTCAACGCCTCCGCCGCGCCGTAGCCAAAGTCGTCACGGGCCTGCTTGTGCAGCCGCTCGGCAAAGGCCTCGGCCAGCCGGTCGGCGATGGCTTCCACCAGAATTGCGTCGTAGTCGTCGTGCTCGGCCTTGAACCGATCGGCCATTTCCTTGACCCCCAGCCCGGCCGTAACTGCGAAGGCACCCACGTAATCGGTCAACCCACTTTCTTTCGGGGCGACGAAGTCGGCCAGGGCCAGATTGGTTGCCCCGCGCGCGGCCCCGCTCTCGCCGCGGTCCATCTGCTGGCGCAGGGTATGCAGGGTCGCCACGACCTGGCCGCGGGTCTCATCGGCATACACCTCGACGTCATCGCCGATGCTGTTGGCCGGCCAGAAACCATACACCCCGCGGGCCCGGACCGGGCCGCCCGCGCCCATCCCGGCCAGTTCGTCGAGCAATCCCAGGGCATCCTCGTGCAGCTTGCGGGCGGCCTCACCCACCACCGGATCGCTCAGGATCTCGGGGTAGTGCCCGGCAAGCTCCCAGGTGTGGAAGAAGGGCGTCCAGTCGATCCAGCCAGCCAGCTCGCGGATGCTCATATCCGCCACTACCCGCCGGCCGGTGAACGCGGGCCGGGCGATGTCCTCGGCCTTCCAGTCGATGGCGAGGTGGCGCCGGCGGGCCTCGAGCAGGGGCAGGAGCGGCTTGCGCCCGACCCGGCCCTCAAACTGCGTGCGCAGGGCAGCCTGCTGGGCGCGGTTGTCATGGTCAAAGGTCTCGCGCAGATTATCGCTGAGCAGCGAACCGACCACTCCGACCGCCCGCGACGCATCGATGACGTGGACGACCGACGGCCCGTAGTGTGGGGCGATCTTGAGCGCTGTATGAGCCTTGCTCGTTGTGGCGCCGCCGATGAGGAGCGGAATCTTCCATCCCTCGCGGGCCATCTCCTTCGCCACGTGGGCCATTTCGTCGAGTGACGGGGTGATCAATCCGCTCAATCCGATCACCGACGCGCCGACCTCGCGGGCGGTGCGCAGGATCTTCTCGCAGGGCACCATCACCCCGAGGTCGATGACGTCATACCCGTTGCAGCCCAGCACGACCCCGACGATGTTCTTGCCGATGTCGTGGACATCCCCCTTGACCGTGGCCAGGACCAGGCGCGGCTTGCGCCGGGCCTCGGCTGTCGCGCCGGCGGCGGCCTGCTCGGCCTTGATATACGGCTCGAGCACGGCCACGGCTTTCTTCATCACCCGGGCGCTTTTGACGACCTGGGGGAGGAACATTTTGCCAGCCCCGAACAAATCGCCAACCACGTTCATCCCGGCCATGAGCGGGCCCTCGATCACCCTCAGCGGCTGGCCATACTGCTGGCGGGCTTCCTCGACGTCCTGCTCGATGAAGTCGACGATGCCGCGAACGAGGGCGGTCTCCAGCCGGCGCTCGACGCTCTCAAATCGCCAGACCAGCGCGTTCGGATCGAGCTTCGACCCATCCGTCCCGGCGGTGGATTCGCCCCGAGCGGCGCTGGCCCGGGCGAACTCGATCAGGCGTTCGGTCGCGTCGGCCCGGCGGTTGAGCAGCACGTCCTCGACCCGCTCGAGCAGGTCTTTGGACACATCCTCATACACCGCAAGCTGGCCAGCGTTGACGATGCCCATGTCCAGCCCGGCCTGCACGGCGTGATACAGGAAGGCGCTGTGCATCGCCTCGCGAATGCGGTTGTTGCCGCGGAAGGAGAACGAGACATTGCTGATCCCGCCGCTCACGTTCGCGCCGGGCAGGTTGTCCTTGATCCAGCGGGTGGCCCGGATGAAGTCGACGGCGTAGTTGGCGTGCTCCTCGATGCCCGTGCCGACGGTCAGCACGTTTGGGTCAAAAATGATGTCCTCGGGCACGAAGCCGGCCTGATGGATCAGCAGGTCGTAGGCCCGCCGGCAGACCTCGATTTTGCGCGCGTAGGTATCGGCCTGCCCGCGCTCGTCAAAGGCCATGACGACCGCGCCGGCCCCGTACTGGCGGACCAGCCGGGCGTGCTCGAGGAAAGCCTGTTCGCCCTCCTTTAGGCTGATCGAGTTGACGATGCATTTGCCCTGCACGCACTTGAGACCGGCTTCGATGACGCTCCACTTCGAGCTGTCGATCATGACCGGGACGCGCGAGATGTCGGGCTCGGCCATGACCAGATTCAGGAAGGTGGTCATGGCCTGCTCGCCGTCGATCAGGCCCTCGTCGAAGTTGACGTCGATGATGTTGGCCCCGTTCTCGACCTGCTGGCGGGCGACGGCAAGGGCCTCCTCGAACTTGCCCTCTTTGATCAACTTTGAAAATTTGGGCGATCCGGTGACGTTGGTGCGCTCGCCGATGATCTGGAAGGCGGTCGAAGCGCCGCCTGAGGCTTTTGCGGGCTCGGCCTCCGGCACGGCCTCCGCTGGCGCGCCGCCAAACGTTAAAAGCTCAAGACCACTAAAGTAGCTGCGCTGAACGGGCGCGTTGCGCTGATGCGGCTTGGCGCCCTTGATGACCTCGCGCACGGCGGCGATGTGCTCGGGGGTGGTGCCACAGCAGCCGCCCAGGATGTTGACCCAGCCGTTGTGGGCGAACTCGCCGACCGTGTCGGCGAACTTGCGGGGGGTCATGTCGTAGCCGCCAAACGCATTCGGCAAACCTGCATTGGGATAGCAACTGATCCAGGTCTGCGAGATGCCGCTCATGGCCTCGATATACGGGCGCATCTCATCCGGCCCAAGGGCGCAGTTGATGCCCATGCTGATGAGCGGGGCGCGGTGAATGGAGGCCCAGAAGGCCTCGACCGTCTGCCCGCTCAGGGTGCGCCCGCTCTGGTCGGTGATGGTGACCGAGGCCAGGACCGGCACCCGCCGCCCGCCTTCGTGGAAGAAGCGCTGGACGGCGAACAGGGCCGCCTTGATGTTCAGGGTGTCGAAACTGGTCTCAGCCAGCAGCACATCGACCCCGCCCTCGATCAGGGCCCGGGTCTCTTCGAAGTAGGTCCGCTCGAGGTCGTCGAAGGTGACGGATCGGAAACCCGGATTGTTGACATCGGGCGAGAGCGAGGCGGTCCGGGTGGTGGGCCCGAGCGCGCCCGCGGCATAGCGTGGCCGGCTGGGGTCGCGCCGGGTGAACTCGTCGGCGGCCTGGCGGGCCAGGCGGGCGGCAGCCAGATTGAGCTCATAGGTGTGCGCCTGCAGGCCAAAGTCGGCCTGGCTGATGGCCGTGCCGTTGAAGGTGTTGGTCTCGATGATGTCGGCCCCGGCCTCGAGATACTGACGATGGATATCGAGAATGATGTCGGGCCGGACGATCGAGAGCGTCTCGTTGTTGTTCTTGAGATCTGTTGGATGCTGGCGGAAGCGCTCGCCGCGGTAGTCGGCCTCGCCCAGGCCATAGCGCTGGATCATCGAACCCATGGCCCCATCGAGCACGAGGATGCGCTCACGGAGCAGGTCGGTGATCGGCGGTTTGCGGGGCGAGACAGTGTCGGTCGTCATAGTATTGAGAAAGCAATCATACACAGGGGATGGCAGACGGAAGACCGCGGGCCGCTGAAAGCTCGCGCATGCAATTGGAACACGGATAAGACGGATGAGCACGGATTCCCACGGCTGTTTTGAAGAAAAAGATGATCCGTGAAAATCCGTGAGCATCCGTGCAATCCGTGTAACCAGAGGCGATACATTTACCGTGGGGACACACGGACGGCGCAGCGTCACGCGAGAGGGCTCCGAATTTGGGAATCTCGTCGACAATGTCCGGCATGAATATCGACAACATCAAACGCTTGATTGACTTCGACACGCCGACGGTCGCCAACGGGCTCGAGCTGCTCAAGCTGCGCGACCCGTCCCTCGGCTACACCGGTCCGGATGTGCGGGCGCTGATGCCCGAGATGGGCGCGCGGGTGGGCATCGCGGTGACGGCCCGGATGGACACCACGACCGCCGGGGTCGACGACCCGCCCAGTCTGTTCAAGGACTGGGTCCGGCTCATGCGGGCCGCGGCGCGAACGGGCTTGCCCGTGTTCGCAGTCATGGAATCGGTCGGCCCTCGTCCGCGCCACACGGTGACGATTGGAGACGGCATGGGGACGATGATGCTGCTGGCCGGCGCCACGGCCTTCATCTCCAACGGCAGCATTCGCGATATCGACGGTGTGCGCGGAATCGGCCTGCCGTGTTGGGGGGCGGGCGTCTCGCCGATGCATGGCAAGCTGCGCTGGCTGGACGTGAACAGCCCGGTCGTCATCGACGGCATGCTCGTCCATCCCGGCGACATCATTCATGCCGATGTGAACGGGGCGCTGATGATCCCGCCCGGCGTCGCCGATCAGGTGCTGGAGCAGGCGAACGAAGTCCGCCGGCGTGAAGCCGAGATGTTCGCCCAGTGGCGCAGCTCCAGCTTCGACATCGACGCCTATCTCGCTGGGTGAATGTTCCAGAATCGGCATGAGCCGCCCGCCGTACGCCGGGGCGGCTCGTGCCGATTCTGGACGTCCTGTTTGGCGGGCGAGTGAGAACCGGTTAACCCATGACACAGATGCCGGCATGTCTCCCCATGGGATACGGCGCGGGCGATGGACATGGACAAACCGGGCGCAGGCCCTACAATCCAACCCAAGTTGTCCTACAACCCGACGAGTTGTGGGACGGCGTGCGCACACAGGTGATTACCCATCCCAGCAGCGCGCAAGCGCTCCGCCCGGTCGCGGATCAGTCGCTCAACACGGTCATCGGTGACCGGTTGAAGGACTTCATTCTGCGCGAGAAACTGCGCCCCGGCGACAAGCTCCCGGCCGAAGGCGTGCTGGCGGAGCGGCTGCAGGTGAGCCGCACTGCGATCCGCGAGGCCATGCGCGGGCTCGAGGCGCTCGGAATGGTGGAGGCGCGCCAGGGCAGCGGGCGGGTCGTGCGCGATTTCAACTTTGACGCCATACTCGACAGCCTGACGTATGGGATGGTCTTCCATAGTCACACCATCCGGCAGGTGACTGAGGTACGCAAGGCGCTGGATGCGTTCTTCGCCGATCACATGGTGGCAAATGCCACCGACGCGGATCTGGGAGCGCTCGACGATCTGGTGTCGGACATCCAACGGCTGCTTCGCGCTGGCAAGACCTACGAGGATGACGACTACGCGTTTCACCGGCGGTTGTTCGAGATCGCCGGGAATCCACTGGCCCTGCAGCTCTTTCGGATCACCTGGGAGGTCCGAATGAGCACGGGCGATCCGACGTTCTGGTTTCCGCCCAAGTCTCGGAGCGAAGTTGCCATCCATGCAAACATCGTCAAGGCGCTGCGGGCTCGGGATGCCGCGGCGACACGCGTGGCCATGCTGGCCCACTACGCTTACACTGATGCGTTGCTGGCCAAAAAGCTGGCGGCAGAGGCGGCCGGCGGTGGCGAAGACGGGATCGGGCGCAAGTCGGCCCGCAACGGGACGAATGGGAGTCACGCCTGAGCTGCCGAGGCACTTTAGTTTGGTGTGAGGCGCGTTTCGGCGCGCTTTTCAAATGAGATTCAAGAGGAGGAACTGTATATGAGTCACGAACTTCGATCGCGGTCTTCGACCTTCTCCCGCCTGATGGCGGGGATGGCGATGGCATCGTTCGTACTGGCCGCTTGCGCCGGCCCGGCTGCGCCGGCCGCGACAGCGGTCCCAGCCGCCCCCAAGCCGACCGAGGCCCCCAAGCCGACCGAGGCCCCCAAGCCTGCCGCCACCGCCGCGCCCGCCGCGACGGCTGTGCCTGCCGTGCCGACCAAGCCAGCGGCTGGCCCTCCGCCGGCCAACACCGGAAACGTCATCATCGGCGCCTTCGATCAAGGCCCGGGCGGCTTCCCCGAGCGCTTCAACAACTTCCAGGCCGGCGCCGGCCACTACGCCTTCGAGTTCTATCTCAGCAAGCTCGTCCGCTATTGCGACACGACCCTGAGCAAGATGTGCGGCGACGCCGCCGAGAAATGGGAAGTCTCGCCGGATGGCAAGACCCTCACCTTCACCATCCGCGACATGAAGTGGCATGATGGCAGCAAGGTCACCGCCGAAGACGCGGCCTTCACCATCGAGCGCAACTTCAACAAGGTCGACAGCCGCTACTCGGGCAACTTCGCCGCGATCTCCGGCGCTGCGGGCTATGACGCGGCCAAGGGCCGTCTGTCCGGCCTGACCGTCGTCGATCCGAAGACGCTCAAGATCGCGCTCGACAAGCCCCAGCCCGCCCTGCTGGATACTCTGTCGTTCATCGGCATCGTCCAGAAGAAGCAGTGGGAGAAGGTCGCCCCCGGCGAGATGGCCGCCAGCGACATCTGGAAGAACGGCATCATCGGCAGCGGCCCGTTCGTCTTCAGCAAGTACGTCCCCGGGCAGTACACCGAGTTTGTGCCCTTCGCCGACTACTATGGCGGCAAGCCCAAGGCCGACAAGCTGATCAACCGCTACTTCCCTGAGGCGGGCACAGCCCTGATCGCGCTGCAGAAGGGCGAGATCGACTTCAGCTACGTCACCGTCGACGAGCTGGACAAGCTCAAGACCAACGCCGATCTGAAGATTATCGAAGGTCCGTCGCTCGTGGGCCAGTCGATGTACTTCAACCTGCGCACCAAGGGTTTCGACAACCTCAAGCTTCGCCAGGCGATCATGACTGCCGTCGATCGCGACCTGATCATCAAAACCCTTTGGAAGGGCACCGCGCTGCCGAGCAACTGCTTCTTCTCGCCGGCCGGTCCCTACAACGCAAAGGACGCCGATCCGTACAAGTTCAACCTGGACAAGGCCAAGGCCCTGATCAAGGAATCGGGCGCCGACCTGGCTGCTCTGGGCGAGGTTCAGTTCCTGACCTACTACAACGACCAGTTGACGAAGGACATGCTGGCGGTCATCACAGAGCAGCTCGCCGCGATCGGTTTGAAGACGAAGATGCGCTATGTCGACACGCCGACCTTCAACACCGAGTTCTACAACGCCGATCCCAAGTGGACGCTGGCCTGGGTGGGCGCAGGCAACGGCCCCGAGCCCGACAACATCTACACATCGCATCACTCGAGCGAAGAGTGGCCGAAGGGCATCAACATCAACGTGATCAAGAATGCTGAACTTGACAAGCTCCTCGACGCCGGTCGGATTGAGCTTGATCCAGCCAAGCGGACCGAGATCTACCAGAAGGTGTGCAAGCTGAGCAACGAGCAGGCGTTGCGTGGCTACATGCTGGAGAGCACCCGCTACGGCGCCGCCAGCAAGAAGCTTGGCAACTTCACCTATACCCCCTCCCCGGGCGGCGGCCGCTACCTGGCCTTCCCCGAGAAGTGGACCAAGAACTAAGAATGTAGAAGTCAGAATGCAGAATGCAGAAAGCCCCCTTTCTGCATTCTGCATTCGCAGTTCTGAATTCGAGGCCCATGGTCCAATACATCATCCGCCGCGTGCTGATCAACATCCCGGTGCTGATCGGGATTACCATGGCGGTCTTCCTGCTGATCTCGTTGGCTCCCGGCGATCCTCTGTCCGCATACATCAGTCCGGAGCTGGGGCGCGACCCTGAAGTGATCGCCGCCCTGAGGACGAAGTTTGGCTTCGACCAACCGCTCCCGATTCGTTACTTGAACTGGCTGGGCCAGGCATTACAGGGCAATCTGGGATTTCGACTCAAGACCTTTGATCCGGTCTGGCCCGTCATTCTGCAGCGCATCCCGGCGACCCTGATGCTTATGGTGAGCGCGCTGAGCATTGGCATCATTGTGGGTGTGCCGCTTGGGATCTTTTCGGCCCTGCGCAAGTATTCGGTGGTCGACACGCTCCTCACCGGTGGCGTCTTTTTGGGCATTAGCACGCCGGCATTTCTGGTCGGCCTGGGCTCGCTGTTTGTCTTCTCACTCGGTCTCCGGCTCTTTCCGGCCGGCGGTATGCACACGCTCGGACAGGAAGAGAGCATCCTGGACACTCTGCATCATCTTGCGCTGCCTGCCCTGATTCTGAGCGCCAACTACATCGCCAGCATGCTTCGTTACACCCGGGCCAGTATGCTCGACGTGATCAGCGAGCAGTATGTGACGACGGCCCGGGCCAAAGGGTTGCCCGAGCGGGCGGTGATCCTCAGGCATGCCCTGAGCAATGCCTTGATCCCCATCGTCACGGTGATTGGTTTCTCGATTCCGAACCTGTTGGCAGGCGCAGTGTTCACTGAGACCATCTTCGCCTGGCCGGGGATGGGCTCGGTATTTGTGGATGGGGTCAACTCGCGCGATTTCCCGCTCATGATGGGTGTCACCCTGGTAACGGCCACTGCGGTGCTGGTCTTCAACCTGTTGACCGACATCGCGTATGCCTTTATCAACCCGAAGATTCGATTCGCCTGATCGACTGCAGGAACCGAAATGCTTATTCCAGCAACGGCTCAAAGCCTCGCCAAAGGCAATTCGCCCACCCAGCGCGCCTGGAAGCGCTTCCGGCGCAGTAAACTCGCCCTGGTTGGCCTCGTCGTCGTTGCCATCATGACGCTGTTGGCGATTGCCGCCCCGATCGTCGCCCAGCAGGACCCGCTCAAGAACGATCTGCTCAATCGCTCCAAGCCGCCCACCGTCGAGCACATCTTTGGCACCGATCGGACCGGCCGGGACGTGTTCTCGCGCACGATCTATGGCGGGCGGATCTCGCTGCTGGTCGGCCTGGTGGCCGTCACTCTGTCCGTTTCTATTGGGACGGTGCTGGGTCTAGTCTCGGGTTTCTACGGTGGGCTCATCGACAACATCGTGATGCGCCTGACCGATGTAATCATGGCCTTTCCGCCGATCATCATCATCATGGCCGCCGTCCCGATCGTGGCCAACCTGCTCCCGAGCGAGGCCACCATCTACGGGATCATGGCCGTCATCGGGCTGCTCACCTGGCCCCAATTGGCCCGCCTCATCCGCGGGCAGACCCTGATCTTGCGCAACGCCGATTACGTGGTCGCCTCTGAGAGCCTGGGCGCAAGCAAGGGCCGCCGGATGTTCGTCCACATCCTGCCCCAGACTTTGGCCTCGCTGCTGGTGTTTGCCACTTTTGGCATCGCGAATGCGATTCTGCTCGAGGCCGGCCTGAGCTTTCTGGGCCAGGGCGTGCAGCCGCCGACCCCGAGCTGGGGGAACATGGTCGAGACTGCCCGCAGCCTCGACATCCTAGAGAACCTGCCCTGGTCGTGGTTTGCGCCGGGAATGTTTATCGTGCTGACCGTCATCTCCATCAACTTTATCGGCGACGCGCTGCGTGATGCCGTTGACCCCAAGTCCAGATAGCCTGCCGACGCGACGGGCAGTTTCCTCAAGCATGAAGACGTATACCGCGGCCGTTATCGGCCTCAGTCCGATCTCGCAGGGCCGTCTGCCCAAGCCTCGTACCCTCTCCGCGACGGATCCCATGCCGCGCACGCATGTCTCGGCTTACGCCGCCCATCCGCGGATCAAGCTGGTCGGCGCATGCGACCTGATGCCCGCGGCGCTCGAAAAGTTTAATGCGACCTGGCGGGATGTCCATCCCGACACCCGGCTGTATTCGGACTATCGAGAGATGCTCGAGAAGGAGAAGCCCGACATCGTCAGCGTGATCACGCCTGATGACAAGCACGCGGACATCGTTGTGAATGCGGCAAATAGCGGCATCAAGAGCATCTGGTGCGAGAAGCCGATTGCGACGACCCTGGCCGATGCCGATCGGATGATCGAAGCCGTCGAGCGCAACGGGACCGCGATGACGGTCAGCCACACCCGGCGCTGGATGCCGATCTTCCACAAGGCCCGCGAGCTCGTCCGCGACAAGACCTATGGCGAGCTCAAAATCCTGACCGCGACAATGTATTACTCGCGGGCGATGCTGTTCCGCAACGGCACCCATATCTTCGACATGCTGTGTTTCCTGGCCGATGCCCGGCCTGAGTGGCTGATCGGCGAGCTCGAGGACGGCTTCGACGGCTTCGACCGCTATCGCGGCGACGGCGGGAACGAGATCACAAGCGAGCCCTCGGCGAACGCTTACATCAAGTTCGCCAACGGTGTGCGGGCCAACATGATGATGCTCAAGAGCAATAACGCGACCAACGTGCTCGAGATGGTGTTTGAGAACGGCGTGGCGCGCATGGCCGGCGACGGGCAAATCGTCGTAACTCGGGTGGATGGGCCGCCGGCGACCTCGACCCGCGGCGCGATCAGCGTCACCCAGGCGATTGGGCACGAGGATTGGCTCGCCGACCGCGAGCTGGGCACATTGTCCGAGCTTGTCCAGGCGCTGGACACGGGGACGAAGCCGGCCCTCTCGCCGCCGCGGGCGGCCCGCCAGACCCTGGCCGTGCTGCTGGCCATCCTTGAGTCGCACCAGAAGGGCAATGTCAAGATCATGATTGACGCCGGTCCTCCGTCCAACGGGTAACTGCCAGCCAACATGAAAGTCCTCCTGATCGGCCCTGAGAACCCGCACTTCCTTGGGCACCTGCGCACGCTGCAAGCGCTGGAGGAAGTGACCAGCATCATCCTGGTCGCATCCGACCCGGCTGATGCTCCATTGCTCGAGCAAGCCCGCGCCGCGCACCCGGATCGGGTCGGCGCGCTCAGCCTGGATCTGGGCGAGGCGCTGCGCGGCGAGGTGGATTTTGTCCTCGCCTGTCCGCGCAACGACCGGGCCGTCGAAGTGATTACCCAGGCGCTTCGGGTGGGCAAGCCCGTCCTGGCCGAAAAGCCGATGGGGCGCACAGCAGCCGAGACCGCCCAGATCGTTGAATTGGCCCGCCAGGCCGGTCTGCCGCTCGGAGTGTGCTACCAGAACCGGATGCACCCGGCCGCGCTGGCCGCCCGGGCCTTCGTCGCCGATGGGCTTCTTGGCGAACTGGTGGCGGTGGAGATGCGTTACTTCACCACTCAGTTGCGCTTCCGCGACCCAAAACACTGGCTGTTCAACAAAGCTATGGCTGGTGGTGGTGTACTTCAGTGGTTGGGCTGCCACTACCTGGACCTGGCCCCGTATGTCACCGGACAGGCCATCACTTCCGTAAGCGGGCGGATCGCCACCCGCAGCGGCGAAGCCGTCGACGTCGAGGATGTCGCGGCGCTCAGCCTCACCTTCGCCAATGGCGCATCGGGCAGCCTGAGCTGCGGCTTTGTGCTTGCTCAGAGCGGTGGCGGCTTCTACAACCAGTCCGGCAACGACACCCATCTGGCCTTTATCGGCCGGCTGGGGCGGATTTGGTGGACGCCGACCAAATCTCCAAGCACGGTTAGCTTCGAGACGACGCACCCCGACTGGGCGTTCGCGCCCCGCCGGACTGTGACCTACGAACTCCCCGAATCCGGCGCATACGGCGGTATGGCCGGGATCGAGTTCGTGCGCCGCTTCATCCATGGCGCGCCAGTCGCGACAGGCGAGGACGCCCTGCGCGTGGCGCGACTTCTGGAGATGGTTTATTGATCAACTCGTCGATTCTTGGTTAGTCTCTCAAGACTGAATACTGGAAGTGATACCCCCGGCGAAACCGGACGAAAGCATACTCAAAAGCCATAGACCGAACCAACTTCGGAGGCGATATCCCCCGCCCTGGCGTACGCCGGGGCGGGGGATATCGCCTCCGGAATTGGCTCTGTCGGGAGCCAATAAACAAATGAAACTCGTCACCTATTCCACCCCTTCGATCTCCACCCGCATGGGCGCCGTGCAGAACGGCGTCGTCTACGATCTCGGCGCGGCCGCCAAGGTTAGCGGCGAGTCAATCGCCTCAACCGTGCGCGGCCTGCTTGAGCAGGGCGATGCCGGCCTGGCCGCCGCGAATCGCGCCCTCGCGCATGCTGTCAAGACCGACGCGGTCGGCACCCCTGAGGCCGGGGTGACTTTCCATGCCCCGCTCGGCAATCCGCCCAAGATTCTGTGCCTGGCCGGCAACTACCAGGCCCACATCCAGGAAGGCGGCGGCAAGGCCGTCAATAAGCCCAAGATCACCCCGCGCGTCTTCTCCAAGCCAATCACGACCCTGTGCGGCCACAAGGCCCCGATCCTGCTGCCCGAGATTTCGAATAACGTCGACTACGAGCTCGAGGTTGCTTTTGTCATCGGCAAGCCCGGCAAACTGATCAAGGTCGAAGATGCGATGTCGCATGTGGCCGGCTACGCGGTTTACAACGACGTGTCCAGCCGCAAGCTTGTCGTCGCCGAGGGCCGCGACAAGCGCGATGGCGATGGTTTCTTTGACTGGCTGGCTGGCAAATGGCAGGACAACTCCGGACCGATGGGCCCCTATCTGGTTACTGCCGATGAGATCCCCGACCCGGAAAAACTGGGTATGCGGCTGTATGTCAACGGCGAGATCCGCCAGAACGGCACGGCCGGCCAGATGATCTTCAATATCGCCGAGACCATTGCTTTCTGCTCGCGCCTGGTGACCCTGCAGACCGGCGACATTGTTGCCACTGGCACGCCCAGCGGCGTGGGCGACGCCAGGGGAATCTACCTCAAGGCCGGCGACGTTGTGCGCTGCGAGATCGACGGCTTGGGCGTGCTCGAAAACACCTGTCAGGTCGCCTGACCCTAGGTGATGGAGGCAACTCGCGAAAGAACCTGGCTGGAAGTGACGCCGCGCGCGGATGGCGGGATGTGGCGGCTGCCGCTCTTGCGCACGCGCGGCGCGGCGCCCGGCCCGCGCCTGGCCGTGCTGGGCGCGGTGCACGGCGATGAGTACGACGGTCCCGAGGTCATCCATCGCGTCTTCGATCAGCTCGATCCGCGCGCGCTGCGCGGCGAGCTGGTCATGGTGCCGGTGTCCAACGTCGCCGCCTACGAGGCCATCACCCGGCTGAGCCCGGTCGACGGGGCCAACCTCGCCCGGGCCTTCCCGGGCAAGGTTGATGGCACGCTCACCGAGCGGATCGCCCGGGTGCTCAACGACCAGGTCATCGCCGGCTCGGATGGGCTGATCGATATTCATAGCGGCGGAGTGGCCTACACCATTCCAACGCTCGCAGGCTACACACTCAGCGATGCGCCGCTGCACCAGGCCAACCGGGCCCTGGCCGAGGCGTTTGGCGCGCCCGTGCTGTGGGCCCATCCCGCGCCCATCCCGCCCGGGCGCAGCCTGAGCGCCGCGGATGCGCTGGGCGTGCCCTGCATGTATACCGAGGCCCCCGGCGGCGGGCGGGTGACGGCCGAAACCCTGGCCTGCTTCGTCCGGGGCGTCTTCAACGTTATGCGTCAGCTTGGCATGCTGGAGGGCGCGCCGGAATATGCCGCGCCGCGCCGCCTGATCGGTGACGGCAATCTCGACCAGATCATCTCGGCCCCCTACGCGGGGCACTTTCGGTCCGACGTCGAATTGCTTCAGCCAGTGACGGCTGGGCAGCGCATCGGCACGATCTTCAATCTCATCGGCGAGCCCCTCGCCGCAGTGCGGGCGGATCGCGATGGGGTGGTCATCACCCTGCGCGCGCTGCACCGCGTCAACGCCGGCGACGGCCTCGTTCATCTGACCCAACCCCAAGGAGAAAGCAACTCATGACCCACCTGCTCAGCGGCCTCATCGCCGCGTCTTACACCGCTTTCAACGCGGATGGCTCGCTCAATCTGGATCCGATCGAGAAGCACGCCGAACTGCTCGCCCGCAACGGCGTCTCAGGCGTCTTTGTGTGCGGAAGCACCGGCGAAGGCGTCAGCATGACCACCGACGAGCGCCAGCGCCATTTTCAGCGCTGGTGCGAGGTGTCGAAGGGCTGGCTCAAGCTCATCGCCCACGTCGGCCACAACAGCATCGGCGACGCCGAGGCGCTGGCCGCCCACGCGGCCAAGGCCGGCGCGCACGCCATCGCCACGGTCGCCCCGAGCGTGCTCCGCCCAGCGACACTGGCCGATCTGGTCGATTGGTGCGCAGCCGTCGCCAGCAAGGCCCCCGAGACGCCGTATTACTACTATCACATCCCGATCCTCACCCACGTCCGTTTCAACATGGTGGCGTTCAGCGAGATGGCCCGCGATCGCATCCCGACCTTTGCCGGGATCAAGTTCACCGATGAGGGTCTGATGGAGTTCGCCAACTGCGTCACCCACGACGGCGGGAAGAACAACATGTTGTTCGGGCGGGATGAGATTCTGCTCAGTGGCCTGGTTGCCGGCGCGCACGGCGCGATCGGGAGCAGCTTCAACTACAGCGCCCCGATCTACAACCGGGTCATTGCGGCCTTTGATAAGGGCGACATTCCGACGGCCATGCGCGAGATGACCCGCGCTCGCGACAGCGTCCAGATCCTGCTCGACTTTGGCGGCGGCCCGGCCGGCAAGGCCATGCTCAAGATGTGCGGCATCGACTGCGGACCGTCGCGCCTGCCCCAGCGCACGACCCCGCCCGAGAAATACGCCGCGTTGCAGAAGCGCCTCGAGGAATTCGGCTGGGATGACATCCGCTGCAAGTAACGGCTCGCCCCACTTTTGGCTGCGCTGCGCGCTGTGCGGGCAGCCGGCCGAAAGCCCGATGTCGACCTCCTGCGGCGCCTGCGGCGGGATGCTGACCGTTGACTACGACGCTGGGCCGATGATCGACCCGGCACGGCGTGGGATGTGGCGTTATGCACCAGCTCTGCCGGTGGCGCATCCCGAGCGCGCGCTGACCCTGGGCGAAGGCGGCACGCCGCTGGTGCGCAGCCAGGCCATCGCCGCGCGGCTGGGCCTGACCAACTTGTATTTCAAGGTCGAGGGGGCCAACCCGACCGGCAGCTACAAGGACCGTATTGCGGCGGTCGGGCTGTCGCGCATGCGCGAGCTCGGCGTGACCGGCTGGGCGGCAACCAGCAGCGGCAATGCCGGCGCCGCTCTGGCCGCTTACGGCGCGCGGGCGGGGATGCAGGGCACGCTCTTTACCCTGGAGACCGCGCCCCGGGCGAAGCTCAACCAGATCTTGGCCTATGGCCCGCGGGCGGTCGCCATTCGCGACCTTGGCCGCGATCCAAAAGTCGAGAAGGACACCTTCCGGGTGGTGGGCGAGCTGGCCGGATCGCGTGGTTGGGCCCTGCAGATCACCGCGCATGCCTTCAACCCGATTGGGATGGAGGGCGTGCGCACGATCTCGTTCGAACTGGCCGAGGAACTTGGACGGATGCCCGACTGCGTCTATGTTCCGACCGGCGGCGGCGGATTGCTCAGCGCCATCCACAAGGGCTTCGAGGAGTGGCGGGCCCGGATGCTGCCGGACGGCACGCCCGCGGCCCGGATGGTTTGTGTCCAGGCCGAGGGCTGCGAGCCGATCAACCTGGCCTGGCGCGAAGGGCGCGAGATGCGGCCCATCCCGACTTGCGCAACGAAGATCAGCGGCATCCAGCTCACCGCGCCGCCGGATGGCGACCTGGCCTTGGCGGCGGTGCGCGGCTCGAACGGGTGGGGGACCAGCGTGAGCGACGCCGAGACGTATGCCGCCCAGCGCATGCTGGCCCGCGAGGAAGGCTTGTTCTGTGAGCCCGCATCAGCGACGTCGCTGGCGGCGGTGTTGCGGGACGTGGCGGCGGGCAAGATCGGCCCGAATGACATCGTGGTGTGCATCCTGACCGGGACCGGCTTCAAGGATGCCAACGCCGTTCAGGCGATGAGCGAAGGCGTTGAGATCCCCGTCATCGCGCTGGAGGATCTGGCGACGGCCCTGGCCCGGTGAAGTGACGGCGGCGGGTCAAGGAGAGCGTCATTCGTTCGCGCATCCGCCGGCGCGATCATCAAGATTGCGTCGGCAGTTTGTTGTCTGGTGGCGGCCCATGGCGCAAGTGTGACCGCAAGCGCGAAGATGCCCGGGTGGACATATAAATGGTACCGTAACTACCTGTACCTTGTCCAGTGAAGCCAAAGTCAGTTGGCATTGCGGCTGCGCTGCTCCAGCGCAACTCGCCATAGGGCTTGAATCACTGCTCGGACAGCTTCGCCCCGCTCGCGTTTGTCGTCAGCGAGGCGGGGCAAGGCTTGTCCCGGCGCAAGTTGGGGAAACGGTGGAGGCGAGGTATTGCGGAAGATCGGAACGCGCGAACCTACCCTCGGATAACATTCCGAAGGAATCTGAAAACCTCATAGACATCTCGAAGTTTTCCGATTCCTCCCGGCACCCGAATCCTAAAGCGAGTTGAATCTTGCATCGTGACAACAATGTAATCAGCTATGTACTTCTCTTCAGATTCATCAAGCTCGACCACTCGTATCTCATTAAAATAGATTCTCGTGCATTCACTACCGTCAACTACTAGCAAACCGTCAGCAAGTAGCACAATAGACTCGTCGGATAATCCAGGGACCTTGTATATCCCTATGGCATTGGACTTAGCATCATAATCTTCGCAGGAGTTGAGAATCGTCTCGTCTTCCGAAAGGTCGTAGGAAAACCGATCCAGTTTACTGAGTATTCTGTGCGCGAACATCGATACGCGATCGGGATCGAAGTGTGGAAGCAGTGTCATGTCCGGTTACTTCTCTCCAATAGCTAAGTCGAAGAACTCCCTGCCACCTACGGTGATTACGTTGTATCGTCGTGATAGAACTCCGAGTAAACGCTCATTTGCAATGCTTGCTTCAACCCGCAGAACTATTGCGCCTTGAGACGCTGCGAACCGTCCGATATTTTGAAGTGCCTCCATCGGATTGTCCACAACACCGTCAATCATGTCCACAAAAAGCGTGTCCTTTTAAGCCCCCGCTACTGTATCTTTCCCCGCCCCAGAATTAGCCAGACCGCCTCGACCACCCCGCCGCGCAGGGCATACATCGTGTCGTGGGCAAAGACGGTGGCGTCGCTGTAGCCGACGATCAGGTCGATCCCATCCCCGACCCGGCGGGCCTCGTTGGGCCGGTCCAGGGTCACAATCCCGTGTTCGGCCGAATGCACCAGGCTGACCACCCCCTCGACCCCCACCAGTTGGGCGCTGGTGAAGCCGCGCGGGATGGTCTTGAAACCGCAGTCGAGAATAATCCGTTGGGCGGCCGGCCGGCTGGTCACCGTGGCTTTGACGAAGATCGACGCCTCGAGATCCATCCCCCAGCTCTGATAGGTCAGGTCGCAGAAAATCCCGCCCCCGGCCTCGGTCTCGGTGATGCCCTTGATGAAGGGGGTGACCTTGTAGGTGCCGCTCCCGCCCGCGCTCATGATCTCGATGGCGAGCCCGTTCGCGCGGCAAAGGGCGGCCGTCTCGAGGAACTGGGCGATGCTGCGCTCGATTCCGCGCCGCTTCTCTTCCGGGTCGGCAAAACCGAGGTTGTGTCCCTCCCAGGTCATCAGCCCGGCCAGATGCAGGCCTTTGGAGGCCTGAATGCGCTTGGCGAGCTCCAGCGTCGGCTCGCCGGGCAGCACGCCCGAGCGCTCCATCCCGGTGTTGACTTCAACCAGCACGCCCAAGGTCACCCCGCGCGCGCGGGCGGCGGCGGCCAGCGCGTCCACGTTCTGCGGGCTGTCGACGCACACCTTGACGCTCGACCAGGCAGCCAGGTTGACCAGCCGGGCGATCTTCTGGGGCGTGACGACCTGATTGGCGATCAGGATGTCGGGGATGCCGGCGGCGGCCATCACCTCTGCTTCGCTGACCTTGGCGCAGGTCACCCCGATCGCGCCTGCCCGGATGAGCTTGTGGGCGATGGCTGGGACTTTGATGCCCTTGGTGTGCGGGCGCCAGTTCACCCCGGCCGCCTTGAAATGCGCGGCCAGCTTGGCGATGTTGCGCTCGGTCTTGTCAAGGTCGATCCACAGGGCGGGCGTGTCGAGCTCCGCCCAGGTTTGTCCTACTTCGCTCACGTTGTCGTCTCCGGAGGACCCTTGGAAGTCATCCTGAAATCATTGGCGAGATCAGTATCCCCGCGCCAAGCGCGTGTACGCTGATCTCGCCCGATGTTTTTAGGACGGCTTCCAGGATCCTGCTTCATATGGCCGGCCACTTGCCGGGGTTAAGGAGATCGGGGTCGGTCACCCGATTCTGTTTGAGCCGGTCGACCAGCCCGGCCGGCAGGGCCGGTTTGAGCGCATATCCAACGGCCGTTGTCAACTCCTCCGCATGGGAGGTGCCG
>JBDSIP010000292.1:0-3415 GCA_039917915.1 Thermoflexales bacterium | reverse complement strand
CTACGTCTACGTTTACGTTGACGTCTACGTCAACGTTAACGTCTACGTCCACGTCTACGTCCACGTCTACGTCTACGTTAACGAAAACGTTAACGGAAACGGCTACGCCAACAACCCCACCAACGCCGACACCCCGTCCCTCGCCCACCCCGATTCCGGCTGCCCGATTGTCTGTTCCTGCAGGCGGATCGGCAGCGTTGCAAATTGACGCGTCTTCGACTCTCGCCGGGGCGTTTCCACTGACCTGGCGAGTCTCCGGGTTTCCCGCCGGGATTAACGCCAGTACGGTGAATGGCCCCGCGCCCGGCATGGTAGCGGTCTGGATGCAAACCGATTGCGCCCAGGCCGCGGGGACCTATGCCGGCGCGCTTGAAGCAACGGTGGCCGAGACTTTTGTCATCACCCGGATCAGCCTGACGATCGCGGGGACGGCGGCGCCAACAGCGCCCGGAACACGCGTGATAAGCATGGCGAACCCGGCGGACCCATATTCCCTGCGTCGGGGCGGCCCCAGCACGGCCCGTGCCGGTCCGGGCCTGGCGATGACGTTCTGCCGCGCCCAGGCCGGCCGCAACCTGACCGCCCTCGTGAGCGAGGCCAAAACCATTTCGGGCGGCGCGCTCTCGCCCTTCCCGGCGCTCAGCCTGCTGCGCGTCTATGGCTCGCCGTCGCCGCGCACCCTGCAGACGACGGGAACCGGAGCCAATGCCATCGATATCGTTTCAGAGGACTCCGGCCGCATCGAGTGGGTGATCGTCCCTGGCACGTATGTCGTGGTGGCCGATGCCTCGCCGCTGATCCCGCCCGAGCGACGGCCGCATACGTTGACGATCATCCTTGAGCTGCGCTAACGGCAATGAATCCGGAAGCAAAATTCCTGGCTCCGCCGGGCATCTCGCTTCCAGTCTATGTCTATTTTACGTTATGCGGCATTTGCCGCGAGGCCGGCATACAGCCGCTGGAGCGCCGCGTGCTCGGGGACGTCGTCAACAAAGCCGCGCCGCATGCCACTATCGGTGATCCGCGCGGCGCGCGCTTTAAGCGCTTCAACGGCAATCCGAGACGCGTCGATGAAGTCGCGCCGATTCCGCTCGCTGACCTTGGTCAGATCCAGCCAGATGTCACCGCGCAGTCGGCGCGCCTCGTTAATGACCTTCTCAAGCGGATGGGGCGCATCACCCGGCGAGGACCGTAGATCGTGCGGGCGCAGCGCGCACAAAATGAACAGCCGGCTGTCAGCCAACCGGCGAATCAGGCGGAAGACCAGATCGATTGACGCAGTATCAGCCCAATGGAGGTCGTCGAGGACGATCAGCAAGGGCATGCGGGCAGCCAGGTCCCGCAGCACGTTTACGAACTGCTCGATAATTTGGTCCTGACTGAGCGAACCCGAAGCCAGCAGCGGATGAGCAGCCTCCTTCGCGCCAATGCGCTTCTTGAACTTGTCGCGCAGACCGGCCTGGTCAATCAGAAAATCGGCCATCTTGCCGACGAAGGGCGTTCCGGGGATGAAGACCCCGACAAGATCGGGCCCAAATTTTGCGAGCGCCTCGGCAATCAGGCGAACGGTCTTGAGGACACGTGCGCTATTCTCATGTTTGACTTTGGGGCGATGGCGCGGCCGGTCACGCCGTCGGTCAGGGCCGCAAGAACCTCGTGGAACGGCGCGTACGGCGACGAATTACCCACCTGCGCATCGCAGGCACCGCCTGCAACGACGAGGTCGGCGTGCCTGGCCTGCGCCTTTGCCTGAAAAGCTTCGGACAGGGCCGTTTTGCCCGTGCCGGCCTCACCGGCAATAAAACACACCTGGCCCTTGCCCGTCATAGCAAGTTCGAGCATCTCATGCAGGCGCGTCAGCTCTGCCTTGCGAGCGACGAAGTGTTCAGTGTGGGCCATGAGCGATTTCCGGACAAGAAAAGCCACAAGGCGTAGGACGCGGCAAGCCCAACGCTCTCGCGCTGTACTTGCCACGTTCTATTGTCACGCTGTCGCAGGCTTGGAAAGCGGACAGGATCAGTTTCGTCCACCGCCGGTCGGCAAGCGCTGGCCTCGACCGCCTAGGACGGCCGAATCAAGCGACTTTTCCGAATTGGACCAAAGGTGCGGTTGGAGTGACTACCTGCGTTGCGTCGGTCGCGGTTGATTACGGTCCGCCAGTCGGCGAGCGCTCGCCTCGTCCCGCATTGGGATCAAGGTCCAGGGGCGCTTCGACGTCGGCCCAGGTTGCGGCTGGCACGGGCGCCGGCGCTGTCACGACGGGCTTCTTTGCGACGGGCATCTTTGCGACGGGCTTCTTTGCGACGGGCTTCTTTGCGACGGGCTTTTTCGCGACGGGCTTCTTCGCGATCGGCTTCTTTGCGATCGGCTTCTTTGCGATCGGCTTTTTCGCCACGACCTTAGCGGCTATGGTCTTCTTCGCGACAACCTTCTTTGCCAGAACCTTCTTTGCGACGGGCTTCTTCGTTGCGGTCTTCTTCGTTGCTGCCATATTGCCTCCCGGTAATAACTCTTCCTGAATCAATTCGGTGTTGCACGCGATGTTAGCACTAACCGCGAAATTGCGCATTGGCCTTTATCGTCGATACACGATCCAGCGCGACTCATCGCCATAGACCCGATACGACGGCTTCTGCTTGTTGGCCGACCATTCAAGGACCTTTTTCATGGTCGTGTCCATCAGAAGAAGGACCGAGACGTCGACGCCCGGCGCGGCGGTCGCCAGAGTCTTGAGGATTCCCTTGGTGAAGAGCCCGTGCCCCAGGCTGGCGTCCTCCATGGCCAACTCACCCTTCTGGGTGGCGTTGAAGATGGTCTGAGCGCGCTCGTTGAGGGCGCTCAAGCGCTTGAAGAGTTCATCGGGGCGCAGACCCGAGAGAGCCGCAGCGCCGGCCAACGCCGAGTGACAGGCGTCAATCAGGATGAACAGCTCGGTCGGAAACGCAGTGACCCGGTCGCCAAGCTCCAGAAAGCTCAGACCGGTCGCGTCACGGTTGGCCAGGTCAAAGTCGTGGTTCCAGAAGAAGAACTTGCCATCCGAGGTTTGCACGCCATGGCCGGCCAGGAAGATCACGGTGACATCCCGGATGGGCGTGCCGTCCGGGCTTGTTCGCGGTCCCCTTGCGCGCACCACTTCATCGAGCTCATTGAGCGCCGCGCGAATCCCTTCCAGGGTGGCCGCTTCGTCGAGTAATTCCCATATCTTCACATCGTCAAATACAACGCCCTTTTGAGTCTCGAGCGCCTGGCGGACTGCAATGGCGTCAGCCGTGGCGTATTTCAGGTTGTGGTATTCGGGTGTAGGGTTCTTGAGAGCCGACACGCCAATCGTCAGGATATAGAGATTGGGATTACCCGTTGTGTCCGCGTCGAGCAGGGCCGGGGCCACACCCACCGCGGGCGGTGGCGTATCCAA
>JBDSIP010000291.1:0-4286 GCA_039917915.1 Thermoflexales bacterium | reverse complement strand
GGGCCGGCAGCGGCCGCTGGCCAGCCTGAACGCGCATTTCGACGACTGCGAGCCGGCGCACCACCAGCCCGCGCTGCGCCACGCGCATCGAATAGCGATATGTGTACAACGTGATGGAGAAGGCTATCATCGCCAGGATGTTTCCCCCGAGCGTCCCGAAGAAACCGCTGTTCATCGCGAACGTGCTCGTGGTGGCTGACAGAGACATGAGGATTGTCAGGAGCCGGAACACGCCGAAAATGATCCAGGGGCCAAACGTCCCCCACTGGATGCTTGATCTGGCGTTGATTTGGCTCGCGACCGCTTCCTCATACGCATCGACATTCTGGCGGGTGGAGACCGCGAGACGGACCAGCATGTCATTGACCTCGCCGCTGGCTTCGCTGGCGCGGACGAGCGCGGTGGCCACCGTGTCAAATACGATCGAGCGCCGTCGTTCCGCAACGGCCTGCAGACCTTCCACAAAGCGCTCCTGACTGGCGGCCACCAGAATCTCATGAAAATCATCACGAACCGGCGATTGGCCATAATGGGCAACCGCCTCGAGCGCTCGCTTCAGGGATGGGTTGACGCCATAGGCTGTGCGAATGGTATCGCATGCGCTGGCCAGCTGTTTGGTGTATTGGACCTGCCGCTTGTCGCGCGCCTGTTCCAACCGGGTGCCCACAATGACAAAACCGGCCGCCACTGCCGCAAAACCCAGCAGCACCGATCCGACGAGTAAGAACAGACCCAGGCCGAGTGGAATGCCCAGCATTAGGCTCTGTCGAATATACACATCGGCCGACACGCCCATCTGCTGTTCATCCAGCCAGCTTGCGATCCGCGGGATTGTCGGTCCCTTCAGCTTCACACCGCCCCCTGCGCGTGGCTTACCCCGTGAGGGCGCCGTTAGCGCATAGGCCAGAATGAACACTGCCAGTCCGGCTGCAGCCGCCAACAAGACTGCGAGAAAGTCATCCACCAGCGCAGAGTTGGAAAACCGCAATTGATCCATAACCACCGAAGGCCACCACCTTTCAAATCGGTCGTCCGGCCGAATACAGCGAACGACCCGCTACACAATAATTGGCCTCTATCGGCTGCGTCCGCCGAAAGAGTATAGCACCGCGAGTATCGGGGCGATCGCTGAGCTTTCGCATAGCGCCTGCATCGTCGCAATTCCGCGCACGCGCTTGGAGCAATGAAGGGCCGGCTCATCACGTCCGGTCATGCAAAAGGGCCCAGAGCGGCCCGCTTCGCGGGCACGGCGAAGGGCTTGTTGGCGCGGTTCGCCGGACCCTTTCCCGGCCCTTCGACAAGCTCAGGACCCTGGCTAGTATCCGCTTGCGGCGTAGCGACCGCGATGACTCGGATTCACGAATCAGTCAAGCGACTTTGCGGGAGCCACGGCTATCCGCGGCCAGCGGAGTCCTACGCCGTCACCGCCGCATGGGCGAGAAACTTCTCAGCCTCAAGCGCGGCCATGCAGCCAAAGCCGGCCGAGGTGATCGCCTGCTTGAAGACCCGGTCATGGGCCTCGCCTGCCGCGAAGACGCCCGGCACGCTGGTATGCAGATGGTCATCGACCTTGAGATAACCGTCAACGTCCATCTCCAGCTTGCCCAGGAACATCTGGGTATTGGGCTCATGGCCGACGAAGACAAACACGCCTTCGACCGGGCTCGACTCGGTCTTGCCCGTCACCACGTTCTTCAACACGACCGAGTCAACTTTCCCATTCCCGGTGATCCGTTCCACGACTGTGTTCATCAGGTACTCGATCTTTGGATTGGCCCCGGCCTGCTTCTGCAGGGTGGCGCCCGCGCGGAACTGATCCCGGCGATGGACGATCCGCACACGTGAGCCAAACTTGGTGAGGAAGAGCCCCTCCTGGAAGGCGCTGTCCCCGCCGCCGACCACGATGATCTCCTTGTTGCGGAAAAAAAAGCCGTCGCAGGTGGCGCAGTAACTCACCCCGCGCCCGACGTACTCCGTCTCGCCGGGCACGCCCAGTGGCCGCGGGGTCGCCCCGGTCGCAATGATGATCGACTCGGCGGTGTAAGTCTGCCCGTCGGCGACGAGGGTGAACGGGCGCTGGCTGAAGTCGACCGAGTCGACCACGGCCTCAATCATCCGCGCGCCAAAGCGCTCAGCCTGCTCGCGCATGGCCATGGACAGCTCCGGCCCTTGCAGGCCATTCGGGAATCCGGGAAAGTTGTCGACCTCGGTCGTCGTTGCGATCTGACCGCCAAAGGCGGGGCCGACGAAGACGATTGGATCCAATAGCGCGCGCGCGGCGTACAGCGCCGCGGTCAGGCCGGCCGGACCCGAGCCAATGATGGCGATTTTCTCAGTCATGCCGCCTAGTCTACGCCGCATGGCTTAGAACTTCTGGCGAATATGATCGTGACGTGATATCCCCGGCCCAGCGCCCGCCGGCGTCCACAAGTAACCCCGTCGCACCGTCACCCCGGCGCAAGCCGGGAACCACAAGTAACCCCGTTGGGCCGTCACCCCGGCGCAAGCCGGAGTCCACAAGTAACCTCGTTGGGCCGTCACCCCGGCGCAAACTAGGGCCCACAAGTAACCCCGTTGGGCCGTCACCCCGGCGCAAGCCGGGGCCCACAAGTAACCCCGTTGTTCGTCTCGGCTGCGAGCGGTTGTCGGGATGTGACGGAAGGATGTCGACGTCACCCACGGCGAGCAGGTCCACGCCAACGATCGCGCCTATGGTCCGATTCGGTCGCGGAGCGACCGCGTGACTGTAGCCGTGGGTTTCAACCCACGGCACGAGCGCGTCTCGCATGAATTGCATCATGTCGGCAATTGGGACTCGAGATCCGCGGGATGAAACCCGCGGCTACGATCTTGCCGTCGCTCCGCGACGGATTGAGCCCCGCCCAACCCGCCGTGCCCAGGCACACGGCCGAAATCCTCAGGGATGTATTCGGGACGGTCAGACGTCGCATTGTGACTGACGCATAATGCCGGGCATGCGAACCTCCCCTCCCTCTTCGTCCAGAACCCCCACGCTGATGCGCGACTCGGATCTGGTAATGGAGCGTACCCTTGTCACTGAGCAGAGCCTTGGCAAGGTCACGGCCTGGGCGAGGCAAATGGATTTCGATTCGATCGAGGAACTCAATAAACGCCTGGAAGAGGCGCTGAAACACGACGTATTGCCGACGCCTGAGCCGGCGACGCCGCTCGAGGCCGCTCAACAAGTGATCTACGGAGTCGCCGACGCGAAGACCGCGGAGGCGCGCCGCTTGCTTGCCCAACGCGCGCTGGACATCTCCCCCAACTGCGTGGACGCGCTCCGGATCATGGCCGAGTTCGAGCTTGAGCCCGTGGCTCGTCAGGCGATGCTCGAGCGGGCAGTCGAGGCGGGGCGCGCGCAATTCGAACCTGCGGGCCCGGAAGCCCCGGACGGCGCGGTGTGGTCCCGCTTTGTGAACCGCCCATATCTGAGGGCCATCGCCGCGCTGGGACTGCACTTCAAGGCGCACGGCGACGCTACCTCCGCCGAACGGGGCTTTCAACAACTGTTGGACCTCAACCCCGGAGATAACCAGGGTGCGCGCTACTTTCTGGCGCCCTTGCTGGCAGCCCGCGGCGACACCGCTGCGTTCGAGGCGCTTGAGCGCGCGTTCCAAGGGGATGTGGAGTCCGGGTGGCCCTATGACCGAGCGCTATTGCTCTTCCGGGACCACGGAGGGCCAAGCGCGCGCGCCAACGACGCTCTAGCCGAGGGGCTCGGGCGAAATCTAGGGATCCCGTTGTTTCTGCTGGGTCTGACCCCCCTGCCGGAGCGCATCCCGAGCGCCGTAGCGGCGGGAAGTTTTGACGAGGCCGCTGTCTACGCGTTCCGCGCCGGCGACGAATGGCGCGCTGTCCCGGGCGCGCTGGACTGGCTGCGCGAACGGGCAGCGGCGGATAGCCGGTCCTCGACGGTCCCGAGCCCAGATCGAACCGGCGATTCCCCGCCCAAGCCTGAACTTCAGGATCGTCTCATTCCCAGCCCCGCCACCCTCTGGCGTCATTTTGGCCTCGCGGGCGCGGGACGCGAGGCGGCGCGCAAACACCCCCAGCACCTTTCGCGCAAAGAACGCCAGGAAGAGCAGGAACTACTCGCCCGCATCCGTGGAATGAAGAATCCCGAACGCCTGATACGCCTGGCCGGTCGGATCAAGACTGAAACCGAGCTGGCGCTGTGGCGCGAGCGAATGATCCAACATGGCGCGAGGCTATTGCCCGCCATCAAATCGGCGCTCATGGTCGGCCCTGGCTTCGTGAGTGATTCG
>JBDSIP010000290.1:0-13888 GCA_039917915.1 Thermoflexales bacterium | reverse complement strand
GTTCAGGCCGATGTGGTGGTGATAGCCGCCCGCCGAGATGAAGGCGACGCTGGTGTTATCGGTCATCATCAGATCGAAACCCAGAAGGCCCACGTAAAAATCCAACGCACGCGGGATATTCGCGACTTTGAGGTGAACGTGGCCGATCGAGGTCCCGGCCGGGATGCGGTAGTCGACTTGAACGTTTGTGTTTCTTTCTTCCATACGGCTCACACACTATTCACGGAGGCGACATCCGCGCCCCCGGCGTACGCAGGGGCGCGGATGTCGCCTCCAAACAAGCTCGCGGCGAGGCGCTATGCCAGGCGCTGGGCCCATGCGCCCAAGGCTTGGACCAGGCCCTGAATCTGGTCGCGCACGCCAGTATCGGTCAGGTTTCCATTCGGGTCGAATTTTTCGGCTGCCTTTTCGACGATGAGCTCGGGCCGGGACAGGATCAACATTCCCATCCCATGCCCGATCTGGCGCAATTGAAGCTGGGCTCGCACGCCGCCGAAGCGCCCGCCCGCACTCATGATCGCTACGGGCTTTCCGACGAACGGCTGCTCGCGGGGCGGCCGAGAGGCCCAATCCAGGGCGTTCTTGAGCACGCCCGGCACGCTGAAGTTGTATTCCGGGGTGGCGATCAAGATTCCATCCGCGCTGGCAATGGCGGCCTTGAAAGCAACGACGGCCGGGGGCGGTTCGCGCTCGAGATCCTGGTTGAAAAGCGGGATTCCGGCCAGGTCAAAGACATCAATGACCATGTCGGACGACGCGCTGTCCTGCGCGGCGCGGATCAGACCGCGGTTGAACGAGTTCTTGCGCAGGCTCCCGGCGAAAGCCAGAATGCGAGTAGGTGTGTCCATCACAATGGCGAAGTATGCATGAAAGCAATATTCCCCGCCCCGGCCTACGCCGGGGCGGGGAACGTCGCCTTCAGAAATGGCGCTTAGGCCTGCTTGACGATCTCGGCGTCGATGGTCAGATTGACCTCTTCGCCGACGAGCAGGCCGCCCGTCTCGAGGGGCAGATTCCAGACCAGCCCGAAGTCCTTGCGATTGAGCTTGCCCTTCGCCTCAAAACCGGCGTTGGTCGTCCCCCACGGCGCCTTGGCCAGGCCGTGGAACTCGACATCAAGCGTTACCTCGCGGGTGACGTCCTTGATGGTCAGATCGCCAACCAGCTTGGCCCGCTCACCTTTCACACCTTCGACGCGCTTGCTCTTGAAGCTCATGACCGGGAACTTCACGGCGTCGAAGAAGTCGGGGCTGGCCAGATGCCCGTCCCGCTTGGGGTCCTTCGAATCAACGCTGGCGGTCTTGATTTCAACCGCGACCGTGGTGGCTTCGGGCTTCTTCTCATCGAACTCGACGGTGCCGCCGAATTCCTTGAACTCACCACGGACGGTGCTGATCATCATGTGGCGGGCGCTGAACTGCACGCGGGTGTGGGAGGGATCGATTGTCCAGGACATGTTGTGTATTCTCCAGTTTGGGTTGTGCGGCGACTGGATGAACCGGCCTCCGCTCTCATGAAACATTAAGTGGACATGTGTCCGCTTCGTGCTAAGATACTACCGGACACTTGTCCACTTGTCAAGTGGAAAAGGTGAGTAGACTATGAGACTTCTTCTGGTGGATGAGATTCAGGTTGGCCTTCCGATCGTCAACGACAGCGGCGGCGCTGAGCGCGCCGAGCGCTGTGACGCCGCGGCCAATCGCGCCCGGATTCTGGCCGTTGCCGAGAAATTGTTTGCAGCGCGTGGCGTCGCCGAGGTCACCATGGCCGACATCGCCCGCGCGGCGGGTGTGGGCCAGGGCACGCTCTACCGGCGCTTTGCCAACAAGAGCGAGCTCAGCCTGGCCCTGATGGATCGCCAGTTTCGGGAGTTTCAGGACAGCGTCATGCGCCAAATCAATTGGATGATCGGGGCTCGGGCGGCCCGTCTGGGCCAATTGGAGTGGGCGCTCGAAAGCCTGATCGGGTTCGCCGAAAAGCATTCGGCGTTGTTGTGCGAAGCCGAGCGGGGCGGGGTGGTTGTGCCCAACTCCGGGCTGCAAGCGCCGCCGATGATGTGGCAGTACATGACCATCCGCGGATTGCTGCAGGCCGCCGTTGAAGCCGGTGAAGTGTCGCGCGAGATTGACGTGCCGGTTACGGCCGATATGCTATTGGCGCCGCTGCACCCGAGCACCTTCAGCTTTTATCGCCGCGCTCGCGGGTACTCCATCGAGCGCATCAACGCCGGGCTCAAGCGCATCGTCGGCCGCCTGCCGCGCTAACCGCGCCGTACACAAACGTTTTCGGAGGATGTCGCCTCCGAAATAAACCGCCTAGCGGCGCCGGGGAAAGACGGGCGGCTCGCGAAAGGGCGGCATCCGGTCGGACGACCACAGCGCGCCGGGCGGGGCCAGGGTCAGGCTGCACAACCGAAGCAGCACATCGTCGTAGTTGACCCGCCAACCCGCAAAATCGAGCCAGGCCGTTTCGAGGTCGGCCCGAATCGGAAGATTGGCCGCGCGGAGCTTCTCGACGACCTCGAGATACTCGTCTTTTGAGATGCTGATCGGATCCCCGCGCTGGGGGTTCTTGCGATAGGGAATCTCGAAGAAGTCCGACACCCGCCGCAGGGCGACAAACCCGGCCCGCAGACAGAGCAGGCTGTGCGGGTCGCTCACCTCGAGATCGAGCGTCGAGGCCACCAGCGCCGCGGTGTCCAGCACAGTCCCGGCTGCGAGGGTCCAGGCCCGGTCGGGCTGTGGTGAACGGAAAAAATTCAGCACCGGCAAGGTGGTGTGGCTTTCCTCCAGGTCGGTAAACCATTCCTCCCAGCGCGGCCATAACTCACTGAGTGTTTTAGTTCCCCGGATGCGCTGATAGCGCGACAGTAATTCCAGGGCGCTGGGCGGCGTGCCGGCCCGGACCTCCAGCATCGTCACACCCGCCTCGCGGCGTTGGAAGGCGTTGTAGATCGTCGGCAAGTAAGAGATCAGCAGCGCGATCATGAGCGGGCCGAGCGCGGCCTCGGAGAAGGCCACGAAGGCCGTCGCGGTGTTTGGCGGGACAGCGAACCCCAGGGTGAACAGCGAAGAGCCGCTCTCGCGCAATGCTTCGACAAACGGCGTCACGCCCAGGGCGGTGTAAATCAGACTGTAGCCCAGCAGAATCAGCAGCATCCACGGAACCATGCAACTCAGCAGGGCCACCGGGCCATACATCGCCATGACCCTGTCCAGGCGCTCATAGGGGCCGTTCAGCGGCGCAATGAGATGGAAAACGCGCCGGACGACCAGGAAAGTGATCCTGACCAATGTGTCGCGGGCGGCCCGCGGCAGAACCAGGGTGCGGATGATCGATCCAAGGGAGTAGGCCACCGCCGCCGCGCCCAGGAGGAATAGCCCGAACCGGGCGAGGGTATCGAGCATCGTCATGGACGTCAGAAGCCGTAGCCGGTGGTCACCCCGCGCAGTCCGAAGGCCGCCGTCAATAGCGTCAGGGCCGCGTAGATCAGGATGGCCCCGCGATCGTCTCGCCCGTGGGTGAAGGCAAAGGTGGCCGGGACGGCGATGATGACCAGGGAACCATACAGGTAGTGGACGAAACGCACCTGCGACCCGAGACCCATCCCGATCAGGACCAGGCCCAGGGCGAGCTGGATCAGCCCAACGACCGGACTCAACGCAAGCGCCCCCCAGTAGTTCCCGTCGATGTGCTGCGCGCCGCGAAAGAAACTGATCATCCCCCATATGCCCAGAAATGTGTTGAACAGGATCACCGCCGTGGCGATGCTGATGTGGATTTGCAGGATGTTCATCCGCGCTTTTGCCCCATCACCAAGGGTAGCTCCTGGGCAACTGTTCCGGTCAGGTCGTACTCCATCGCCCCGGTGATCTTGACCGGGACCATTTCTCCGACCGGCACGGTCCCATCGATGATGACCAGCCCATCCACTTCAGGCGCATCGCGATAGGTGCGGCCGACGCTCAACCCGTCGTTCTGGCCCTCGATCAGGGTGAGCAGGGTCTTGCCGACCTGCTGCTGATTGCGGGTGAGCGATATCTGTTGCTGCGTCTTCATGAGCGCGTCGCGGCGGGCGATCTTGACATCCTCGGGCACCTGTCCGGGCAACGCGCCGCTGGGCGAATCGGCCTCGAACGAATAGGTGAAGACGCCGACCCGGTCGAAGGCCATGTCCTCGACGAACTTGACCAACTCGTTGAACTCGGCATCGGTCTCACCCGGGTAGCCGGCGATGAAGGTCGTGCGGACAGCCAGGTCGGGGATGGCCGAGCGCATCTTGCCAAGGGTGCGATAGACCCAGTCGATGTTGCTCGGACGGCGCATGCGGCGCAGCACGGCCGGGCTGCCGTGCTGGAGCGGGATGTCTAGATACTTCACAACCTTGGGGTTGGTGGCCATGACCTCGATCAGGCGGTCTGTGACCGCGCCGGGGTAGGCGTACATCAGGCGCACCCAGTCCAGTCCGGGCGCCTCGCGGGTGATATCGGTGATGAGGCCGGCCAGGCCCTCCTTTATCCCCAGATCGCTGCCATAGTCGGTCAGGTCCTGGGCGATGAGGATGAGTTCGCGCACGCCATTTGCCGCCAGGTCGCGGGCCTCGTTCAGGATCAGCTCGGGCTTGCGGCTGCGCATCGTGCCCTTGATCGTCGGGATGGTGCAGAACGCGCACGGTCGCCGGCAGCCGTCGGCGATCTTGAGGTAGGCGCTGACGCCCTGGATGGCCACCCGTTGGGCGCCGTGCTCATCCTCGCCAACCGTGACCGCGTCGGTGGGCAGGTGATACATGGGCTCAGGCCGTTGGCGGCCGCGCACGCGCTCGATGAAATCGACGATGTCCATCCAGCGCCGCGTGCCGATCACCCCGTCCAGCCCGGGCACTTCCCGGGCGAGCTTCGGCCCCCAGAGCTGCGACAGGCAGCCAGCGGCGATGAGCATCTGGTTCTTCTTTTTCTTGTCGGCCAACTCGCGCAGCGAGCGGATGGATTCGTCGCGGGCCGGCCCGATGAAGCCGCAGGTGTTGACCAGCAGAATGTCGGCCCGTTCGGGCCGGTCCAGGCCGCGATAGCCGGTTTCGGCCAGCAGCGCGGCCATGCTGTCGCTGTCCACGGTGTTCTTGGAGCACCCCAGGGAAAGGAGATAGTAGGTTTTCTTGGACATGCTGACAGGTTTGTTCGGCCGGCCGCGGCCGCCTGAACTCATCGCGAAGACGCGTTACTCGTCCTTGATTGTGCCGGCCGCGTCCCAGGTGCGGCGCACGATGGTATTGCGGGCACCCAACGGGCCCAGTCGTTCTCCATTGACGATGGCGTCGAAGGCGCCGGCGTTCCCAGTTTCAAGGGTCAGGCCGCGAGCCGCCGTCCAGGCCAGGGCCGGGCCAATCGGGGTGATTCCCTCGAAGACCAGCGCGCCGTCAACGGTGACCCGCGCCCAGGCCCGCTCGCGGGCATCGAGGGTGAATTGCATGCCACCGCCTGCCCGTGGCGCGAAGCGCAGGGCCGGCCTTGTTGTGGTGGGTGTTGAGCTGGCCGCGACCGGTGATGTCGGGATCGGCCCGGGTGTGGCTGCAAAGATCGGGGTGGCATCGGTGACGCCCGAAGTCGGGCGCAGGATCGCCACCGCGGTTGCCGTGGGGGCCGCGGTGTTGAGCAGCCGCGTAAGTGCTGGCAGGCCGACAAAGGCGATCAAGGCCAGGCCCAGGACGAGCACGGCCCCCGCGGCAATCATGCCGATCGGGCGGGCCGGCAGCCCGGCGCGCGTGGCCCGCGGCGCGCGCGATCCCAGGGTCGCCGACGGATTGATCCGGGTGATGACGGGCGTCCCCTTCAGGCTGAAGGAGCTCACCATGTCCTCGCGCGATCGATTGCCATTGGGTCCCCGGGTCTCGACTTCGGCGGGCTCGGGTTCGGCATCGATTTCATCAAGCGAGCGATACACCCGCTCGTTTGGCGGCAGGCTGGTCGAGCCGGCGGGGGCATCCGCCATCGCATCCAGTTCGGCCGCTTCCGGTGGTGGAAGCGCGGCCCGATATTTGGGCGGGCGGGGCGTGTTCTGCGCTTCGAGCCGGGCGCGCTGCAGGCGGGCCGACTGCGGGCGCTCCCGCGCGGGCGGCGGCGGGATGTACTCGTCTCGCATCACCAGCGCGATGTTGCCGGTCGTCGTTTCGAACTCCTCCACGCACTGGTCAGCGTCCATGCCGAGATAGCGGGCATAGATGTGGATGAATCCGCGCGAGGGCGGACCGTCGGGCAACTCGCCCCAGTTACCCGTCTCAATCGCCTCGAGGTAGCGCCAGCGGATCCGCGTCGCCTTTTCAACGTCGGCGAGCGTGGCTCCGCGCGACTCGCGCGCATCACGCATGCGCTGGGCGAGGCTGGAAGCGTTCAACTGATCATTTCCGGGCATCCGCGTTGGATTATAGATGGGCTGCCCGGCTCAGACGGCCCAAACACAAAAAACGAGCGGGCGGACACGCTCAGGCTTATGGAAGCCCAAACTTGACCGCCCGCCCGGCGTACTGCGGGATTGTTATGAAAGCGGCGGCCTTCAGGCAGCCGGTGTCTCGGAGGCGGCTTCTTCCGCGACCGGCTCGGGCTCGGGCTCGGGCTCGGGTTCGGGTTCGGCGGCAACCGGCGCCGCTGCGACAACCTGCTTGACGCCTTCGGCCAGAACCACAACCGTCACGGTTGGGGCGACATCAGCGGCCAGGCGGATGGGGATGACATATGTTCCGACGTCGCGGATGGGCTCGCGCAGGGCGACCTTTCGCTTGTCGAAATCCTTGCCGAGCAGCTTGGCGATTTCCGCGGCGATTGTGGCCGAGGTGATCGATCCGTAGAGCTTGCCCTTCTCCCCAGCGCGAGCCGTGAAGTGAATGGTCTGGCCCGTGAGAACCTGGGCGGTTGCATCGATGTCGGACTGCTGCGTCGCGCGGGTTTTGACGGCCCGGGTTTTTACCGATTCGGCCAGCTTGATGGCGCCAGCGGTGGCCAGAAAGGCCAGACCGCGGGGCAAAAGGAAGTTGCGCCCGTAGCCATCGGCCACGGTCTTGACCTCGCCGGCGTGGCCGAGCTTGTAGACGTCCTGAGTAAGAAGCACTTTCATGTCGCACCTGTAAGACACAACAAAACGCACCCCTTGTGGGCGCGCCAGCCTGTGTAATTGATTGGGGCGCGGATTATACCCGATCACGGAGGACACGGTTATCGGGGGTGCGGCTACGATTTTTCCCTATCCGCTGGCGAGGCTGGCAATAGCCAGGAACGCGCCTTCCCCGCGGGCTGATGCGTCCAGGTCAAGGGACGGCGAAGTTCAAACCCCTGCGGGAGTAGTTTTGGGGTGGGTCTTGGCGGCTGCGGGAGCTTCTGGGGCAGCCCACGACACGGGTAACAATTCGCGACCCGTCGCATGCTGAGCTTGAGTCGCTGGTCCGGCAGTATCTGTAGCTCGAGATCCAGGGGGAAAACGTGTGCCCACACTGCGCACACGTTGACGCCTGCCGGGTCAATCCGACTGCGGCATTCCTTGCCGGTTTGTCCGCTTCCTGCACTTCGGGCACTTGACCCGGTCCCCACTCGGCTCTTTCCCCTGCGCAGCGCTACTCGCATGCGCCATATCGCTCAGAAGCAACGCCCTCAACTTCGCGATCTCGCGAATCTTCGTGTGCTCGGTAGGGAGCGCGTATCGAATTTGGGCGTAGTCTTCCACTGTTTTCAACTTCTGGCCTGTTCTTAAGATGGAGGCCATGATCAGTCCCTGTCCACAGTGGGTCGGCTATCCGCGGGCGCCCGCGAGCCAGGCAGCTCGAGGTGGTCCAAAATTCGGCTAGCGTTTTCACCCAGGGTGGGTCAAAATCAGCTTAGCGAAAACAGGCCATCGACCCAGGAAAACCGATCGCGTCCGGCGGGATAATCGGGCCAGCTCAGACCGCGCGCGTGCCGGCGGGATCGAAGGGCAATGGGACGATGAAGACGGATGATTGGCCTGGACGTGCGCGCCTGCGGCGTGCCTTGAGCGGGGCGTTTTTATGCGCCGCGCTCGGGGCCTGCGCGTGGCTGCCCGGACCGCCCCGCGCGCCGACGCCCGATCCGCGCGCGACGCCAACCCTGCCCTATGGCGTCGCGACGGTGACCCCGCGCCCGGGCCCCACCCGCGCCATCGTGGCGACGCCGGCTAATGCGCATGAGGCCCAGCCGGGCGCAGTGGGGTTGGGGGATGTCTTTTACCCCGACCTTGGCAACGGCGGTTACGACGCGCTGGACTACACAATTGATCTGAGTGTCGATGTGGCCCAGAACACCCTGGCTGGCACGACGACGATGGTGGCTCGATCAACGCAAACGCTCAACGCTTTCAATCTCGACTTTTTTGGACTCGAGGTCCTGGATGTCACCCTGAATGGCCTACCCGCGCGCCACAACCGGGCGGGCCAGGAGCTGACAGTGACCCCATTGTCAAACATCGCCGCGGATTCCCGCTTCACCAGCACGGTCCGCTATCGCGGCAGGCCAACCGTCCTTTCCGACTCAGGCATTCCCCGTATTCCGTTGGGCTGGCAGAAGCAGATTACGGGCACCTTTGTCGCGTCCGAGCCCTCGGGGGCGATGAACTGGTATCCAGTGAACAATCATCCGCGCGACAAGGCCACTTATACGTTTCGGATCACAGTGCCCGGGCCGTATCAGGTCGCGGCCAATGGGGTGTTGGTTGACCGCTTCGACGCGGACAAGGGGGCGAGCACGTGGATCTGGCGGATGGCCCAGCCGATGGCCAGCTATCTCGCGACGGTGCATATCGGCTTATACGACGTGGAAACGTCGGTTGGCCCGCACGGTCTGCCCATCCGCAATTACTTTCCGATGACAACGCCTGGGTTTGTGCGCCGGGAGTTTGACAAGACCGCCGAGATGATCGCCTTCATGGAGGAGAAAGTCGCGCCCTATCCATTCGACGAATACGGGGTGGTGCTGCTGACGAACGATTCGACCTGGGCGCTCGAGACCCAGACCCTGTCGATCTTTGGCGCGCGTGGCGCGGGCGAGGACACGATCTTCCACGAGGTGTCGCACCAGTGGTTTGGTAACAACCTGACGCCGGCACAATGGCAGGACACCTGGCTGAACGAGGGGTTTGCCACCTACTACTCGGCCCTGTGGCAGGAGCGCACGCGCGGGAAGACGTATTTTGAGGGCGTTATGCGTTCGCACTACGGCACGATGGCGGGGGCGCGGCTGGGGCCGCCGTATGTGCGCGAAGTGGATCAGCTCTTTGGCGGGGCGGTCTATCTGCGGGGGGCGCTCACGCTGCATGCCTTGCGGGTGATGATCGGGGAGACCAACTTCGACCGCACGATGCGGGAGTACTACAAACGTTATCAGGGCGGGGTGGCGAGCACGGAAGATTTCCTGGCGACGGTCACCGAAGTGGCCGGCGCGGCGTCAAGCGCCGCGCTCCGACCCTGGATCTTTGACGTGGAACTGCCACCGTTTCCGTAGTGAGGGGAGATATGCCAGCGGATCCCGCCGACTTGTTCCCTACACGCGCCGCGGCCGTGCGGAGCAGTGACGAAAAGAGAAGAGGGGAAGTAGACGAAGGCGCTTTGCCTGATCTACTTCCCCTCTTCCGTTGTTCTGTTGCAGTCTGAGCGATTCGCGCCTTGCGCACGCGGTCAGGCAGGCTGGGTCAAGCGTTCAGGTTTAGCGCCGTCCGCCGCGGCCGCTATTTGACCCGCCGCCGTGGTTGGTCTCGGTTGGGTTGCCGTGGACCTCGAGGCGCGGCGCGCCGGTGTTGCTCGAACCATCGCTTCGATTGGCTGGAGTAGCCGGCGTTGCGCGTGTGGCAGGCACGGCAGGCTGACCATTCCGGCCAGGCGTCGCAGGCGTCGCAGGCGTCGCCGGGGTGGCGCGATGATCGTCACCGGGGTTATTGTCGCGACCACCGCGGCCGTCCTCGGCCTTGCCCACGCGGCTCTTGATGACGACGCCGGTCGTAGCATCGACGACCGCGCGTGAGCCATCGGCGAACTTGATTGAGAAGACGACGACGCCATGTTCGCGATGTGTTTCAACCTTGCGCACGAGTGCGGTTGTGCTCAGGGCCGTGCGCGCGGCGATCACGGCCTGATCGAAGGTGATGGTGGTCGTGATCGTCGGCGTTGGGGTGGGCGTGCCCGAGCCAATACGGGTGCTGATCACGGCGCCGGTTGTGGCATCAATCACCGCGCTTGAGTCATCGGCGAATTTCACCTCGTAGGCCAGAGTGCCATCTTCGGTCTCCAATTCGACCTCGCGCACGGCCGCGGTCGTGCGCAGTGCCGCGCGGGCAGCGGCAATGGCCTGATCCGCAGTAACGAGGGCGACCACGGTCACGGTGGGCGTGGGGTCGGCGGACGCCGATACCGGGGCGGGGGTGGCAGCCCGGGCCAGCATGGGGGCGCCGAACAATAGAACGGGTGTAAGCGTCAGAGCTGCGATACGGGCAAGTGTATTTTTCATGGGTTTGTTACCTCGGTTTCCACTTTAAGCAAAGCAGGAAACACGAGTTTGTGAAACTCATGAGAGGTCTCTCACGTTGTGATCCGCGAACCGGAATGCACGACCGCCGATTCTTCATCAATATCACGGACCGGGGCCGTGCGAGACATGACAGTTGAAGAGCTAAAGCATCACGCGCCGGAAATTCTCGAAGTACCCGCCACTGCCATCGGCCATCATCCGGAACAGGCCCTGCGGGATGCGGCGGGCCATCCCCTCCGGATCCTTGACCTGGGAATGGTGCTCGCGGATACCGGCGATCTTGGCGTCGACATACGGGGTCACGTCGAGGATCGTGTTGGGGGCGGTCGGGCCGGAGAACCACAACTCTTTTGGCGCGTGGGGTTCGAAGCCCTCGGCGATGAGTTCGGGGAAGTACATCCGGTTGCCGGTGGCGGGGAAGATCGCGTCGCAGACGGCCTGGCCGATGACACGATGATCATTGTGATTGATCCGGGTGTTGAAGAAGTTTAACGTCTGCGGATCCGTGGTCACCACCAGATCGGCCTTGAAGCGGCGGATCTCGCGGCACAGATCGCGCTGCAACGCCAGGGTGTTGGCCAGCTCGCCATCAACGTAGTGCAGGAAGGCGATGTCGGTGACGCCCAGTTTGGCGGCGGCATTGGCCTGCTCGATTTCGCGCAGCGCGACCAGCTTGCGGACGGTCATGTCCGGGACATCGCTGCCTTTGTCGCCGCCGGTCACGACGATGTAGCGGATGGGGTTGCCCTCGGCCGCCCAACGGGCGATGGCACCCCCGCAGAAAAACTCCGGATCATCCGGATGCGCGATCGCGACAAGGATATTCACGGCGTGTCGGTGGGTTTGCGGCGGGCCAATGGCCGGCGGGCGGGGCGATCCTGTTGCGCGGGGCGGGGTTGTTCAGACGGCGCCGGGATGTCGGCCGGACTGCTATCGGGCGGGGCGGACGCCTCGGTGGGCGGGCCGGCCGGCCCCTCACGGTGCTGGGCGCGGCGGGCATCTCGTTGTTGGTTGCGCCGGGCGATGCGCTCGATCCGGGCGGCATCTTCGGCAGCGGTCGAGGCGGGCGTTGGGCCACGGCGCGGATCACGCGAATCGGGGCGTTGCGGGCGCTGCCCGGGGGCGTCGCCGCGTTCGCGGGCGCCCTGGCGGGCTTCCATCCCGCGCTGGAGTTCCTGGCCGCGCTTGCGCTCGGCCTCGGAGCGCGACGGTGCCGCGGGTGTCGCTGCGGCCGCAGGCGCACCCTTCTTTCCGCAGTCGCAGCCGCCGCCCTCGTGCTTGTCGCAGGTGCCGCTGATGGCCTTGTCCTGCAGGCGCTTGAGCTCTTCGAGGGGGACGATCTGCTCGCGATGGACGATCTGATCATGGGCGAGGTCGCCGTCGCCTACCAGGACCCGGACCGAATCACGCAACGTTAAATGTTCAAGCACCTTGCCCGGCCCGAAGGGCGTGCCGACAATGGCCTTCAACTTGGGCAAGGTGCGCTTGGCGGCCACATACATCTCGTACTCATACACGAGACAGCAGCGCAGGCGCCCGCACATCCCGGTGATGTCGTGGGGGTTCAGGCTGAGGCCCTGTTCCTTGGCGTGCTTGATCGAGATCGGGCTGAACTCGGTGAGGAAGCGCGAGCAGCAGCGATTCTCGATTCCGCAGGCTCCCATGCCGCCGATGATCTTGGCCACTTCGCGCGGGCTGATCTGGCGGAATTCGATCCGGGCTCGATATAGCCGGCTGATGATCTCGCGCAACTCGCCGGTCTCGACCCGGTCTTCCTGATCGGACGAGAACAGAAAAGTGAGGGTCTGGCCGTCGAAACTGTATTCGGCCTTAACGATCTTGATCGGCAGGCGCAACGCGGCGGATTCGGCCCGGCAGGCGATCATGGCCTCGAGCTCGCGATTCTCGTGGAAGTGGCGCATGGCCATGTCGCGGCCTGTGGCGGGGCGCTCGATCCGCTTCATCTGCAGGGTGCGGTCCTTGGGCGGGGCAACGGTCGCCACCTGGCCCATCTGTTTGCCCCGCACGGTGTCGACGATGACCCAGTCGCCGACCTTGAGACGGTCAAAGCCGTCGGCGCGGTAGTGATAAACCTTGCCGACTGGCTGGAAGCGCACACCGGCGAATCGCTCGCGTGACTCGGGGCTCGGCGCCTCGACCGGCGCGCCCGTCCACTCCGGCAGATCGAACATGGAGGGTTCTTTGATCGGTATCTCGGACACGGTGTTCCTTGGGCGGCGATGAAGCGCGCCCTGGCGGATTATTCGACGACCGAGATGGTCGGCGCTGTAGTTTGATAGTTGATGACGCTCACCCGCGCGGCGACCTGGCGGGCGATCTCCTGGAAGCGCACGGCGGCGGGCGCGGCGGGGTCGGCGATGACGATGGGCCGGCCGCTGTCGCCGCCAACCCGGATCATGCTGTCGAGCGGGATGCTGCCGAGGAAGGGCACACTCTTCATTTTCGCAAGGCGTTCGCCTCCGCCCTCGCCAAACATGGCAATCTTGACGCCTGTTTTGGGATCGATGGACGGACCCATGTTCTCGATGACGCCGATGACGGGGACCTTGAGTTGTTCGAAAGCGGCCAGGCCCTTGAGCGCGTCGCTCATCGAGACGAGCTGGGGGGTGGTGACGATGATGCCCATGGCGCCCGCGGCAGTCTGGGCCAGCGAGAGCTGGCTGTCGCCGGTGCCGGGCGGCATGTCGATGATGAGGTAGTCCAGATCGCCCCAGGCCACGTCGGTCAGAAACTGGCGGATGGCGCTATGCAGCATTGGGCCGCGCCACACGAGGGGCATTTCGGCCGGGTAAATGAAGCCGATGCTGAAGACCTTGACCCCATAGCGGTCGATGGGGATAAGTTTGCCCTCGATCTGCTGCACGGAGGGCATGGCCCGGCCGTCGGCCTGGAGCTGCGCGGCGGGCAAGCCGAACATGAGCGGGATGTTGGGGCCGTAGACATCGTTGTCGAGCAGGCCGACCTTTGCGCCGGACTGGGCGAGGGCGATGGCGAGGTTGGCGGCGACGGTGCTCTTGCCCACCCCGCCTTTGCCGGAGGCGACGGCGATGATGTTCTTGATCGGGGTCTGGACCGTGCCGCGCATGCGGGCGTTGGCCCCCATGTTGCTGGTCCAGGCCAGATCGATCTTGCCGACCCCAATCTGGGCGAGGGCGGCCCGGATGTCATTCTCGATGACGTCCTTGAGCGGGCAGGCGGGGGTGGTCAGTTCGACCGAGAAAGCGAGGTCGTTGCCGCTGATTTTGAGGTCCTTGATCATGTTCAAGGACACGAGGTCTTTGTGCAGTTCGGGTTCCATGACGCCCGAGAGGGCAGTCATGACTTGGGTTTCGCTAAGCATTATGTTTTCCTAG
>JBDSIP010000289.1:0-3717 GCA_039917915.1 Thermoflexales bacterium | reverse complement strand
ATGTATTTTTTGGCGACACCTTGTTGCGCGAAAAAGCGCGCGAGGCCCTGCGCGGATTGCCCGATCTGGAACGACTTGCGACCCGGGTCATGGGTGGCGCCGCGACGCCCAAGGAACTGCTCACGCTCAAAGCCGGGTTGGCCCAAGTGGCCAGCGTGGACGCTGTCGTCGCCGATCGGTTGCCTGCCGATGAGGACTTGAGCGGGGAACACGTCGGACGTTTGGCCGAAGCAATGGCGAGGATTGGGGCCGCGCTCCGGGAGGCCGGTGACGACGAATTGAGCGAGGGTTACATCCGGCCGGGCTACAACGCCGAGCTTGATGGGATCGCCCTTGCGGCTCGTGACGCGAAAACGTGGGTGGCCAATCTCGAGCGCACCGAGCGCGAGCGGACGGGAATTCGATCGCTCAAGGTCAGCTACAACAAGGTCTTCGGCTACTACATTGAGATCACCCATGCCAACCGCGAAGCCGCGCCGGCCGACTACATCCGCAAGCAGACCCTGACGAACGCCGAGCGCTATATCACCCCGCAGCTTAAAGAGTACGAGACGCTCATCCTCAATGCCGACGACCGGATAGCCGCGCTCGAGCGCGAACTCTTGTCCGACCTCTTGACCCAACTAGCTGCCTATGCGAAAGACATCTTGTCGGCGGCTGCGCGGGCGGCTCGAACGGATGTCGCCGCCGGGCTGGCAGACTGCGCGGCGCGGAACGGATACACCCGCCCGGAGATCACGCCCGAGCCCGTCATCGACATTCGGGATGGCCGGCATCCCGTGATTGAACAGCTCCTCAACGAGATCCCCTTCACTCCCAACGACTGCCGGCTCGACGACGAAGCCCGCATCCTCGTCATCACCGGGCCCAACATGAGCGGCAAGTCGTCCTACATGCGCCAGGTTGCCCTGATCTGCTTGATGGCCCAGATCGGCTCGTATGTGCCCGCCCGCAGCGCCCGCCTGCGCCTGGTCGACCGCATCTTCACCCGCATCGGCGCCCAGGACGAACTTACCGCCGGCCAAAGCACCTTCATGGTTGAGATGGTCGAAACCGCCTCCATCCTGCGGCATTGCACACCCAACAGCCTGGTCATCCTCGACGAGATTGGACGCGGGACCAGCACCTACGATGGGCTGGCCATTGCCTGGAGCGTGATCGAGTATCTGCACAACCATCCAGACCGACGCGCGAGCACGCTCTTCGCCACCCACTATCACGAGCTCATCCGGCTCGCCGAGAAGCTGCCGCACGTGCGCAACTGCAACGTCGCTGTCAGCGATGAAGGCGTCGCGATCGTCTTTCTGCACAAGGTCGTTGATGGCGGGGCCGACCGCTCCTATGGCATCCATGTCGCCCAATTGGCCGGACTGCCCTCCGGCGTACTGCACCGGGCCCAGGACATTCTGCGCGATCTCGAGGACGGCAAGGGCCGCGGCCGGGCGATCGAGCCGGCTCGCAAGCCCGTCCCCCAAACGCCATCGCTATTCGCGCCCGAGTCGCCGGCTCTGGCCCGCCTGCGCGAGCTCGACCCGAACACACTCAGCCCGATCGAGGCGTTGACTGCTTTGTTTGAGCTGAAAACACTGAGTTAAGCCATGCGCCCCACCCCCGAGATCGAGTCCCGCCTCGCCTCTGAACGCAATATTTGGCTGGCCACCGTGCGCGCCAACGGCACACCTCACCTGGTGCCGATCTGGTTTGTGTGGTGGGATGGCCGGGCCTGGATCTGCACCAGCCCGAAGAGTGTCAAGGCGCGCAATTTGGGCAATCAGCCGAAAGTGATGTTCGCGCTCGAAGACGGCGACAAGCCCGCCCTCGCTGAGGGCATTGCCGCGCGCGTTGAGGCGCCCTTCCCCGATGCGCTCGCCGACGCGTTCAAGACAAAATACGGCTGGGACATCAATACCGATTCGGAATACGGCGCGCTCTTCGAGATTCGCGTGACACGCTGGCTGAGCTGGAACACTGGCTCGACCCAGTGACGTCCACCCAGGAGTCCCGAGCATAAACATCCCCCTCGACTATGGAAAGGACGGATTGAGTCTGGTCGCACCCAACGACGCCACTGTGCTCACGGCGATTCAAGCGCCCGTGCTCCTCGATAACGCCGGCGCCGTTTGCGGCGATCGCCAAGCCGGGGGCAGCGGCCGCCATCGTCCACACCGACATCACGCGCGCAGCGCCAAACGCGCTGATCCTGCCGATTTTGCTGCGCGAGCTCGAACAGTCCGGCGTCCAACGAGGCGACATCACCCTTATCAACGCGCTCGGCACGCACCGCCGGCAGACCGACGCGGAGCTGCGGGCCATGCTGGGCGACTTTGTGGTGGACAACTACCGCTGCACCCAGCACGATGCCTGGGACGACGGGAATCTCGCCGCGTTCCGGGTGACCTCCCGCGGCAACCCGGTTCGTATCAATCGCGCCTTCACCGAGGCCGATATCCGGATATTGACCGGTTTCATCGAGCCGCACTTCTTCGCTGGGTTCAGCGGCGGTCCGAAGGGCGTGCTGCCACCGATCGCGGGATTTGAGTCGGTGCTGTCCAATCACAACCAGGAGATGATCGGCCACCTCAACGCCACCTGGGGCGTTACGGCGGGCAACCCCATCTGGGAGGAGATGCGCGAGGCGGCTGACCGATGACGAGATCCGCCGGGCGCCTCCTGGCGCCGGTCCGCATGTCGCGCGACCTTCCGGCCCTGCTCAGCCGCTATGGGCCACGCCTGTGCGTGCTGCCGAACGGCCCGCAGGTGATTCCAACGTTGCGCTAGGCCAGCGCCAGCGGCGGGCGCGGCCAGGGTCGGGCGGCCTCAAAAGCCGCACAAGCACGCAGCACGAGCGCATCGGCCCAACGCCGGCCGACGATTTGAAGCCCGACCGGCATCCCGGTCGACGATAAGCCGCACGGCACACTCGCAGCCGGATGCCCGCTCATATTGAACGGAAAGGTAAACGGGGTGTACCGAAACTCAGCCGTGGATCCGCCGGCAATCTCGACCGGGATGGGCACCCCCGCGCGCCAGGCCGTTGTCGGCATTGTCGGGGTGAGCAGCAGATCGTAGCGCTCAAAGAAGCGCCGCATCACGTCATAGAGTTTCAAGCGTTCGGCGTGCGCGCCGGCAAGCTCAGCCCCCGTGGCGCGGTCGTACTCGCGGACCATCGCCACAAGCCCGGGATCCATGCGATCGGCCCACACGGGGAAGTAATCACGCACCGCAGCGCCAAGCCCGCATGCCCAAAGCAGCTTGAAGAACGGCGCGGGATTGGCGAAAGCCGGCTCGGCCTCCTCCACCACGCAGCCGAGCTCGTCCGCAAAGATCCGGGCCGCCCGCTCACATAACGCACGCACTTCGGAATCTACCGGCGCATAGCCAAGAGTCGGGCTCCAGGCGACCCTCAGACCACGCACCCCGCCCTCGCAGGCCGCCAGGTAGTCTGTGCCGTCGGCGGGAAGTGAGAATGGATCCCGCGCGTCCGCGCCAGTCATTCCATTTAGCATCAGCGCGGCATCCCGCACGGAAAAGGTGATCGGGCCGACGTGTGACATCACACCAACCGCGCTGGGCGGAAAAACGGGCACGCGTCCGAATGTTGGCTTGAGCCCAAACACGCCCGTGAACGAGGCGGGAATGCGAATTGAGCCGCCCCCATCAGTGCCCACCGCCAGGGGGCCCATGCCCAGCGCGGCGGCAGCCGCCGCGCCGCCCGAA